>DASQQH010000502.1:0-6501 GCA_035643555.1 Acidimicrobiales bacterium
CCCGCACCCACCCCACCCTCGTCGTCAAGGGCGGGCTGCTCGACGGCAGCGTCATCTCGGGTCCCGACGCCGCCGCCCTGGCCGATCTGCCCTCCCGGGAGGTGCTGCTCGCCCAGCTGGCGGGGGCGCTGGCAGCCCCGCTCCGGCAGCTGGCCGCCCTGGTCCAGGCCCTCCCCCAGAACCTCGCCTACGGCCTGCAGGCCCTGATCGACCAGCGCGGCGGGACCGGGGACGACACCCACGCCGACCACGACCAACCAAAGGAGAGTTGAGCGCAATGGCCACCAAGGACGAGATCCTGGACGGGATCGCCAACATGTCGGTCATCGAGCTGTCGGAGCTGCTCAAGGAGTTCGAGGAGCGCTTCGGGGTCACCGCCGCCGCCCCCGTGGCGGCGCCCCAGCCCGCCGGCGGCGGCGGTGGGGCCGAGGCCGCCCCGGCCGAGGAGGAACAGGACGAGTTCGACGTCATCCTGTCCTCGGCCGGCGACAAGAAGATCCAGGTCATCAAGGAGGTGCGGGCGCTCACCAGCCTGGGCCTCAAGGAGGCCAAGGACCTGGTCGACGGCGCGCCGAAGCCGGTCCTGGAGAAGGCCTCCAAGGAGGACGCCGAGAAGGCCAAGGCCCAGTTGGAGGAGGCCGGGGCCACGATCGAGCTCAAGTAGCCACCACCGGCCCCCACCGGTGCGGTGGCGCCGGTGGGGGCGGCCGGTGGCCGGCACGGCCCTTGACGCGGCGAGGTGGTGGACCGTACGCTGCAGGAGGCCTGGCCCAACTCGCGGTAGCGCGTCGTGTTGCGATGCCGCGAGACCGGTGGTAAGCTGGCCGGTTGCCGTGGTCCTGTGCCAGCCCGTCCGAGTTCTGACCGCTCGGTGGCGCGCGTCCCGGTGATCCGCTCGACCCGGTTGATGCCCCTGTCTCCCAAGGAGTAGGCCCTTGCCCGCTCGTTCCACGCCCCCGGAGCGCTTCTCGTTCGCGAACCTGGAGGAGGTTCTCCCGCTGCCCGACCTCATCGCGGTGCAGCGCGACTCCTTCCGGTGGTTCCTCGACCGCGGCCTGGCGGAGACCTTCGCCGACATCAGCCCCATCGAGGACTTCACCGGCCAGCTCCGCCTGGAGCTGGAGTTCGACTCCTCCGACCCCGATCTGCGTCCTCCCCCGAAGTTCTCCGTGGAGGAGTGCAAGGAAAAGGACATGACCTACGCCGCGCCCATCTTCGTCCGGGCGCGGTTCATGAACGCCACCACGGGTGAGATCAAGGAGCAGACCGTCTTCATGGGGGACTTCCCGATGATGACGGACAAGGGCACCTTCATCGTCAACGGGACCGAGCGGGTGGTGGTCTCCCAGCTCGTCCGTTCCCCGGGGGTCATCTTCCAGCGGGGCAGGGACCAGAAGACCCTGGTCACCGGGACCATCCACCCCTACCGGGGGGAGTGGATCGAGTTCGACGTGGAGGCCAAGCCCGGCAAGGACCCCACCGCCGGGGCCCGGGTCGCCCGCAAGCGCCGGCTCAGCCTGTTCACCCTGCTGCGGGCCCTCGGCTACGAGGACGAGGGCTTCCTCAACCGCTTCGTCCGCCACTTCGACTTCCTGGAGGGTCAGTGGGACCACGAGCGGGACCTGGCGCCCAGCCGGGAGGAGGCCCTGCTCGAGATCTACAAGCGGGCCCGGCCCGGTGAGCCCCCGACCGTCGAGGCGGCGAGGGGGTACTTCGAGTACGCCTTCTTCAGCCCCAAGCGCTACGACCTCACCCGGGTGGGGCGCTACAAGCTGGACCGCAAGCTCGGCCCGGAGATCGACCGCTGCGCCCAGGACTTCGACATCGACCTGGAGCGGCCCGCCCCGGGCCAGGGGGTGCTCTCCCCCTCGGAGATCCTGGCGGCGGCCAGCTACATGCTGCACCTGGCCAAGAACGAGCCCGGCTACCGCCTGGACGACCAGGACCACTTCGCCAACCGCCGGGTGCGCTCGGTGGGCGAGCTGATCCAGAACCAGGTCCGGGTCGGCCTGTCCCGGATGGAGCGGGTCGTGCGGGAGCGGATGACCACCCAGGACGTGGAGGCCATCACCCCCCAGACCCTGATCAACATCCGCCCCGTGGTGGCCGCCATCAAGGAGTTCTTCGGGACCAGCCAGCTCTCCCAGTTCATGGACCAGCACAACCCCCTGTCGGGGCTGGCCCACAAGCGGCGGCTGTCGGCCCTCGGCCCGGGCGGGCTGTCCCGGGAGCGGGCCGGGTTCGAGGTGCGCGACGTCCACACCTCCCACTACGGCCGCATGTGCCCGATCGAGACCCCGGAGGGCCCCAACATCGGGCTGATCGGGGCGCTCGCCACCTACGCCAGGGTCAACGAGTACGGCTTCATCGAGACCCCCTACCGGCGGGTGGTGGACGGCCGGGTGGCCGGCGAGATCCTCTATCTGGCCGCCGACGAGGAGGAGGAGCACGTCATCGCCCAGGCGAACGCCGCCCTGGACGACGAGGGCCGGTTCGCCGAGGGCCGGGTCCTGGTCCGCCGGGGCCCCCAGGGGGCGGCCATCCAGCTCTCCTCGCCCGGCTCCTCCTACGGGAGCACCTCCGAGGTGGACTTCGTGCCCCCCTCGGAGGTGGACCTCATGGACGTGTCGCCCAAGCAGATCGTCTCGGTGTCGACCGCCCTCATCCCCTTCATCGAGCACGACGACGCCAACCGGGCCCTGATGGGGGCCAACATGCAGAAGCAGGCCGTCCCCCTGCTCGCCCCCGAGGCGCCCTTCATCGGGACCGGTGTGGAGGCCCGGGCGGCCCAGGACGCCGGCGACGTCGTCCTCGCCGAGGGCGAGGGGACCGTCCAGGAGGTGAGCGGCGACCAGATCATCGTCCAGTACGGCCCGGGCCAGACCGACCACCTGGGCCAGGCCCTGGGACGCAAGGTCTACCGCCTGGCCAAGTTCCGCCGGTCCAACCAGAACACCTGCATCAACCAGAAGTGCCTGGTCGCCGAGGGCCAGGTGGTCGGCGACGGCGACGTGCTGGCCGACGGGCCCTCCACCCACCAGGGTGAGCTGGGCCTGGGCAAGAACCTGCTCGTGGCCTTCATGCCCTGGGAGGGCTACAACTTCGAGGACGCCATCATCCTCTCCGAGCGTCTGGTGAGCGACGACGTGCTCACCTCGATCCACATCGAGGAGCACGAGGTGGACGCCCGGGACACCAAGCTCGGGGCGGAGGAGATCACCAGGGACATCCCCAACCTCTCCGAGGAGATCCTCTCCGACCTCGACGAGCGGGGCATCATCCGCATCGGGGCCGAGGTGGGGGCCGGTGACGTGCTGGTGGGCAAGGTCACCCCCAAGGGGGAGACCGAGCTCACCCCCGAGGAGCGCCTCCTGCGGGCCATCTTCGGCGAGAAGGCCCGGGAGGTGCGCGACACCAGCCTCAAGGTTCCCCACGGGGAAGAGGGCAAGGTGATCGACGTCCGGGTCTTCTCCCGGGAGGACGCCAACGAGCTGCCCCCTGGGGTCAACCAGCTGGTCCGGGTCTACGTTGCCCAGAAGCGCAAGATCTCCGAGGGTGACAAGCTGGCCGGACGCCACGGGAACAAGGGGGTTATCTCCAAGGTGCTGCCCGTCGAGGACATGCCGTTCCTCGCGGACGGTACCCCGGTGGACATCATCCTCAACCCCCTCGGGGTGCCCAGCCGGATGAACGTGGGCCAGGTCCTCGAGTCCCACCTTGGCTGGGCGGCGCGCTGGGGCTGGGACGGGGCCGGCGCCGCCTTCGACGGGGCGGGCGCGAATGGGGCCAGCCCGCCCCAGCTCAAGACCCGACCCCGGAGTATCCCCGATGTGCCGGTCGCAACGCCGGCCTTCGACGGGGCCCACTGGGACGAGGTTGACAAGGCCGGCCGGCACCCCACCATCGAGGCGATCTTCGGCGGCCTCCACCCGGAGTCACCCGACCGGGAGCGCCTCATCGGCGTCGACGGCAAGGCCCTGCTCTACAACGGCCGCACCGGCGAGCCCTACGACAACCCGGTGAGCGTGGGCTACGTGTACATGCTGAAGCTCGCCCACCTGGTCGACGACAAGATCCACGCCCGTTCCACGGGTCCCTACTCGATGATCACCCAGCAGCCCCTGGGCGGCAAGGCCCAGTTCGGCGGGCAGCGCTTCGGCGAGATGGAGGTGTGGGCCCTCGAGGCCTATGGCTCCGCCTACGCCCTCCAGGAGTTGCTCACCATCAAGTCCGACGACGTCCTCGGCCGGGTGAAGGTCTACGAGGCCATCGTGAAGGGCGAGAACATCCCCGAGCCGGGCATCCCCGAGTCCTTCAAGGTGCTCATCAAGGAGATGCAGTCGCTCTGTCTCAACGTGGAGGTCCTCTCCACCACGGGGGAGGAGATCGAGATGCGGGAGCTGGACGAGGACGTGTTCCGCACCGCCGAGGAGCTGGGGATCGACATCAGCCGCCCGGAGCGGGGCACCGACGAAGAGGACGCACGACGCGCAGGCGAGAGGAGCATCTAGGTGCTGGACGTCAACAATTTCGACCAGCTCCGCATCGGGCTGGCCACCGGCGACTCCATTCGCCTCTGGTCCAACGGCGAGGTCAAGAAGCCGGAGACGATCAACTACCGCACCCTCCGACCCGAGAAGGACGGCCTGTTCTGCGAGAAGATCTTCGGGCCGACCAAGGACTGGGAGTGCTACTGCGGCAAGTACAAGCGGGTGCGGTTCAAGGGCATCATCTGCGAGCGCTGCGGGGTCGAGGTCACCCGGTCCAAGGTGCGGCGCGAGCGCATGGGCCACATCGAGCTCGCCGCCCCGGTCGTCCACATCTGGTACCTGCGCGGCACCCGGTCCTGGCTGGCCTACCTGCTGATGGGCACCGAGGTCCGGGAGGAGCTCAAGGCCAAGCAGCTGGAGAAGGTCATCTACTTCGCCGCCAACCTGGTCACCTGGGTCGACGAGGAGCGCCGGCACACCGACCTGCCCAACCTCGAGGCCGAGCTGGCCGAGGAGGTGGCCGAGATCGAGCGCCAGCGCGACCTCGACATCGACCGCCGGTTCAAGGCCCTCGAGGAGGAGCTTTCCGCCCGTGAGGCCGACGGTGCCAAGGAGTCGGAGCTCAAGGCCCTCCAGCGGGCCGCCGACCGGGAGATCGCCCAGCTCCGCGAGCAGGCCCAGAGCGAGGCCGACATGGCCAAGCGGGCCTTCGACGAGCTGCGTGACCTCTATCCGCGCAAGATCATCGAGGACGAGCTGCTGTGGCGGGAGCTGGCCGACCGCTACGGCGACTACTTCACCGGCGGCATGGGCGCGGAGGCCATCTCCTCCCTGATCGAGCGCATCGATCTCGACGCCGAGGAGGCCAAGCTCCGGGAGGCCATCGACCCCGAGGACGGCCGTCGCCCCCTCTCGGCCCAGCGGAAGCAGAAGGCCATCAAGCGGCTCAAGATCGTCTCCGCCTTCAACCGCCGTGACGAGATGGGCCGGCGTATCAACGACCCGAGCGCCATGATCCTCGAGGCCGTGCCGGTCATCCCCCCCGACCTGCGCCCCATGGTCCAGCTCGACGGGGGGCGGTTCGCCACCTCCGACCTGAACGACCTCTACCGCCGGGTGATCAACCGCAACAACCGCCTGAAGCGCCTTCTCGACCTCGGGGCCCCCGAGATCATCGTCAACAACGAGAAGCGCATGCTCCAGGAGGCTGTCGACGCCCTGTTCGACAACGGCCGACGTGGTCGGCCGGTGACCGGACCGGGCAACCGGCCCCTCAAGTCCCTCTCCGACATGCTGAAGGGCAAGCAGGGCAGGTTCCGCCAGAACCTGCTGGGCAAGCGCGTCGACTACTCGGGACGCTCGGTCATCGTGGTTGGCCCCACCTTGAAGCTGCACCAGTGCGGCCTGCCCAAGCAGATGGCCCTGGAGCTGTTCAAGCCCTTCGTGATGAAGCGCCTGGTGGACGCCGAGCTGGCCCAGAACATCAAGTCGGCCAAGCGCATGGTGGAGCGCCGTCGACCCCAGGTGTGGGACGTGCTGGAGGAGGTCATCAAGGAGCACCCGGTGCTCCTCAACCGGGCCCCCACCCTGCACCGCCTGGGGATCCAGGCGTTCGAGCCCGTGCTGGTGGAGGGCAAGGCCATCCAGATCCACCCGTTGGTCTGCACCGCCTTCAACGCCGACTTCGACGGCGACCAGATGGCCGTCCACCTCCCGCTGTCCTCCGAGGCCCAGGCCGAGGCCCGGGTGCTCATGCTGTCGGCGAACAACATCCTGTCGCCCGCCACCGGCCGCCCCATCACCGTGCCCACCCAGGACATGGTCTTCGGGGTGTACTACCTGACCCTCATGGTTGAGGGGGCCAAGGGCGAGGGCAAGGTGTTCCGCCGCCTCCACGAGGTGGAGCAGGCCTTCGAGTCCGGTGAGGTCTCCCTCCACACCAAGATCCTGCTCCGTCCCTCGCCGGACTGGCTGAACGGGACCGTGCCGGTGCCCGGGCTGGACGCCGCCG
>DASQQH010000503.1:0-5783 GCA_035643555.1 Acidimicrobiales bacterium
CTTCCCGAGCGTCATCCTCAGGTTGAGGGTCAGACTCCGATCCCGTGGCCCCGGCCACATAGGGCATGCGCCACCCCGCCCACAGCCGTCCCAGGGTCATCCGAGCGGTGCCACCCGGCGATCGGCGACCTCGGTCCGGACCCGGGTGAGGAACTCGCCCAGGCCCACGCCCCGCTCGGGACGGTCCCCGCCCCTGGCGTTCACCCCGACGGTCCCCGCCTCGGCGTCCTCGTCCCCGACCACCAACACATAGGGCAGCTTCTCCAGCTTGGCCCGGCGGATACGGGCCCCGAGGGGCTCGTCGGCCGCGGCCGCCTCCGCCCGGAGCCCGCCGGCCCGCAGCCCCTCGACCACCTCGGCCGCGTAGGTCTCGTGGTCGTCCCGCACCGGCAGGACCCGCGCCTGCACCGGCGCCAGCCAGGTGGGCAGGGCCCCGGCGTAGTGCTCGAGGAGGATACCGAGGAACCGCTCCACTGAGCCGAACAGCGCCCGGTGGATCATGAAGGGGCGGTGGGGGGCGTTGTCGGGGCCGGTGTAGGCCGCCTCGAAGCGCCGGGGCTGCTGGAAGTCCACCTGCAGGGTGGACATCTGCCACCGCCGTCCGATGGCGTCCCGGACATGGACGTCGATCTTGGGGGCGTAGTAGCTCCCCTCGCCCTCGGCCACCCGGTAGTCGAGGCCGGCGGCCGACAGGGCCGTGGCCAGGGCGGCCTCGGCCTGGTCCCACTCCTCGGGCTCGCCGGCCGACCGTTCCGGCCGGGTCGACAGGTCGGCCTCCATGTCGGCGAACCCGAACGTCGAGAGCAACCTGAGGATGAAGGAGAGGAGGTCGGCCAGCTCCCCCTCCAGCTGCTCGGGGGTGCAGAAGATGTGGGCGTCGTCCTGGGTGAAGCCCCGGGCCCGGAGCAGGCCGTGGAGGACACCCGAGCGCTCGTACCGGTAGACGGTGCCCAGCTCGAACAGCCGCAGGGGCAGCTCCCGGTAGGAACGGGACTGGGCCTTGTACACCACGACGTGGAGGGGGCAGTTCATGGGCTTGGGGTGGTAGGACTGGCCCTCCACCTCCATGGGGGGGTACATGGCGTCCGCGAACCACTCCAGATGGCCCGAGGTCTCGAACAGGGTGGACCGGGCCAGATGGGGGGTGTAGACGAACTGGTAGCCGGCGGCCTCGTGCTCGGCCCGGGCGTAGTCCTCGAGGAGCCTGCGCACCAGTCCGCCCTTGGGGTGGAACACGGCCAGGCCGCTGCCCACCTCGGCGGGGAAGTGGAACAGGTCGAGCTCCACCCCGAGCCGCCGATGGTCGCGGCGCTCGGCCTCCTCCAGGCGGTGGAGGTGCTCGGAGAGGGCCGCCGTCGACTCCCAGGCCGTGCCGTAGATCCGCTGGAGCTGGGGCCGGTGCTCGTCACCCCGCCAGTAGGCGCCGGCCACCCGGAGCAGCTTGAAGGCCCCCAGCCGGTCCGTCGAGGGCACGTGGGGCCCCCGGCACAGATCCACGAAGCCGGCCGTGTTCCGGTAGGTGGTGACCCCAACGGCACTCGCCCCCTCGCCGGCCCCCAACCCCCGGTCGCCGTCGCCCTCGCCGGTGGCCCCGGCGCCGGCCACCCCGTCGATGATCTCGGCCTTGAACGGCTGGTCGGCGAACAGGGCCAGGCCCTCCTCGATGCTGTGCTCCTCCCGGCGGAAGGGCTGTCCCTCGGCGACGATCTGGCGCATCCGGGCCTCGATGGTCGCCAGGTCCTCCTCGGAGAAGTGGGCCCCGCCCGGCAGTTCGAAGTCGTAGTAGAACCCGTCCTCGATGGGCGGCCCGACGGCGAACCGGGCCCCGGGCCAGAGGTCCAGCACGGCCTGGGCCAGCACGTGGGCGGTCGAGTGACGGAGGATCGCCCGGCCCTCCTCGCTGGACGAGGTGACGATGGCCACCTGCGCCCCGTCGGGCAGGGGGCGGGACAGGTCGACCGTCGCGCCGTCCACGGTGGCGGCCACCGCCGCCGCCGCCAAGCCCGGCCCGATGTCGGTGGCGAGGTCCGCCCCCGTCGCCCCCTCGGGGAGGGCGCGCGCCGAGCCGTCGGGCAGGGTCACGGTGATCCGGTCGGCCATCAGCCCGAGCGTAACCGGGGGCCCGGGAGACGCCGGTGCCTTGCCCGCCGGCCCCTCAGCCAGGCACCACCCCGAGCAGGGCGGCCGCCTCGGTCACGCCCCGGCCGGCGCCTGCGGCCCGGTCGATGGCCTCGAGGGCGCCGGGGACGTCGAGGTCGTCGTCCAGGCGGGCCCGGACCTCCTCCAGGGCGCCCGGGCCCGGGTGGTCCAGCCGCCAGGAGGCCAGACGCTCCGCCGCCTCCTCCATCAGCCCGTCCCGCCAGTCCCAGGAGCTGCGGTAGTGCTGGGCCAGGATGGCCAGGCGCAGGACCATCGGTTCCCAGTGCTTCAGCAGGTCGCTGACGAAGACCAGGTTGCCCAGGGACTTGGACATCTTCTCCCCACCGAGGCAGACCATCTCCACGTGCATCCAGTGGCGGACGAAGGCCACGCCCGTGGCTGCCTCGGACTGGGCCACCTCGCATTCGTGGTGGGGGAAGATGAGGTCCGACCCCCCGCCGTGGAGGTCGATGGTGGCCCCCAGCTCGCGCACCGCGAGCGCCGAGCACTCGATGTGCCAGCCCGGCCGGCCTGGGCCCCAGCGGGAGTCCCACGCCGGCTCGTCCGGGCCCGAGGGCTGCCACAGCACGAAGTCGAGGGGGTCGGCCTTGCTGGGATCGTCGGGGTTGCCCCCCCGCTCGGCCGCCAGCCGGAGCATGTCGGGACGGTCCAGGTGGCTGAGGAACCCGAAGCGGGGCGCCGCCCCCACCCGGAAGTACACGGCGCCGTCGGCCTGGTAGGCGTAGCCGGCCCGGAGCACCTGGTCGATGAACCCCAGGATGTCGGGGATCGCCGAGGTGGCCCGTGGCTCGGCGAAGGGGGAGAGGATGCCGAGGGCCCGCATGTCGGCGTCGAAGCGCCCCATCTCCTCGGCGGCCAGGTCCAGGTAGTGGACCCCGAGCTCTCGGGCCTTGCGGAGGATGTCGTCGTCGACGTCGGTGATGTTGCGCACGCAACGGGTCTGGTGGCCCCGGTCCAGCAGCCGGCGCTGGAGCACGTCGAAGGCCAGGTAGGTGGCGGCGTGGCCCAGATGGGCCGCGTCATAGGGGGTGATCCCACAGGTGTAGAGGGTCACCACCGGCCCGGGCTCGAAGGGGACGACCTCCCGGCGGGCCGTGTCGAAGAGGCGGAGGGGGGTGGCCACGCCCGGCCCTATCGGCCCGAGCCCCGGTCGGGGTCCACACCCGTGAGGCGCAGCGCCGCTCTTGTCCTATACCTCATGTTGAGGTTGAGGATCACGGCGGTGAAGGCCTCGACGGCGGCGGCGTTTGCCAGGCTCCCGGCGTCGAGGGGCCGCAGGCCCGGCACCGTCGCCAGGAGCTCGCTGGCCCCGGCGAGGCCCCCGGGGTGGTCCGAGCACACCAGCACGTCGGCCTCCACCGGGTGCTCGATGTCGCCCAGCTCCCGGGCCGGGACGTGGTGGAGGGCGGCGGCGACCAGGGCCTCGGGCGCGCCCGCCTGGACCGCGGCGGCGACCGACCCACGGGGGGGTACCAGGGCCTGGAGCTCGCCCCCGACCTTGACCAGGGCGTTGGCCATCGAGACCACCACCTTGCCCGCCAGGCTGGGCGCCACCGCGGCCGCGGTGGGCGCGGCCGCGTCCCAGGGCGTGGCCACCACCACCAGGTCGGCCTTGGCCGTCGCCTCATTGTCGGCCCCGGCCAGGGACAGGTGGTGCCCGGGCCACTCCCCCGCCGCCCGGTCGGCGGTGTCCCGGGCCCGCTCGGCCGAGCGGGAGCCGATCGTGACGTCCACGCCTCCCGCCGCCAGACGCAGGGCCAGGCTCCGTCCGGCTGGTCCTGTGCCACCGAGGATGCCCACACGCACGGACGCCGAGGCTACCGGCCCGATCCGCCCTGGCAGTACAGCGCCACGTCATCCGACGGCGGCCGGCCAGACTAGGGTCCCGCGCCCAATGGGACTTCTCACGGGCAAGCGGATCCTGGTGACCGGCGTGCTCACCGATGCCTCCCTGGCCTTCTCGGTGGCCAGGCTGGCCCAGGAGGAGGGCGCCGAGGTGGTGCTCACCGGGGCAGGACGGGCAATGACCATCACCCGCCGGACGGCGCGCAAGCTCCCCCGGCCCGCCGACGTCCTGCCCCTCGACGTCACCGCCCCCGAGGAGCTGGCCGCGCTCCCCGGCGAGCTGGCGTCCCGCTGGGAGGCGGTGGACGGCGTGCTGCACGCCATCGGGTTCGCCCCGGAGGCCTGCCTCGGGGACGGGGTCCTCCAGGCCGAGTGGGACGACGTGGCCACCGCCCTCCAGATCTCCTCCTACTCGCTCAAGGCCCTGGCGGGCACCCTGGCGCCCCTGCTCACCAAGGCCGGGCACTCCTCGGTGGTGGGCCTGGACTTCGACGCCAGCGTCGCCTGGCCGACCTACGACTGGATGGGGGTGGCCAAGGCCGCCCTGGAGTCCCTCGCCCGGTATCTGGCCCGGGATCTCGGCCCCTCGGGGGTCCGGGTGAACCTGGTCGCCGCCGGACCGGCCAGGACCATGGCGGCGAAGTCCATCCCGGGCTTCGACTCCTTCGAGGAGCTGTGGACCGGGCGTGCCCCACTCGGCTGGGACGTGGCCGACCCCGAGCCGGTGGCTCGGGCCTGCGTGGCGCTCCTCTCCGACTGGTTCCCCATGACCACCGCGGAGATCGTCCACGTCGACGGTGGCTTCCACGCCATGGGGGCCTGACAGGAGATGGGGACCACTGGCGCCTGTCCGACGCCCAGGCGTTTGTTAGCCTGAGCCGGGGGATCGGCGAGCGCCAGAAGCCGGCGTGCGCCGACGTATTGGGGGGTGAGCAGGCGTGACCGGCCGAGGGCATCGGGCGACCAGCGCGGACCATGACGTCATCGGCGCGTACCTCGGGCGCGCCACCCGTCACGAGCTGCTGGGGCGGGAGGACGAGGCACGCCTGGGGCAGGCCGTCCAGGCAGGGCGGGCCGCCCGGGCGGAGCTGAAGCGGAAGGGACGGCTGAGCAACGCCCGGCGGAAGGCCCTGGCCGAGACGGTGAGAGCCGGGGACGAGGCCACCAGGGCCTTCGTGACCGCCAACCTGCGGCTCGTGGTCTCGGTGGCCCGGACCTACCAGGGCCAGGGCCTGGAGCTGGCCGACCTGATCCAGGAGGGGAACCTGGGGCTGATGCGTGCCGTGGAGCGCTTCGACCCCTCCCGGGGGTTCCGCTTCTCCACCTACGCCACGTGGTGGATCCGCCAGGCCATGGCCCGGGGACTCGCCACCGGGGCCCGCTCGATCCGCCTGCCGGGCTACCTGGTGGAGCGGGCCCGGGCGAGCCGGCGGGCCGAGGCCACCCTGGCCATGACCCTGGGGCGCCTCCCCACCCCCGCGGAGATCGCCCAGGCGGTGGGGGTCCAGGTCGAGGACCTGGCGCCCCTCCGGAACCAGGGTCCACCGCTGAGCCTGGACCAGGAGGTGACCGAGGGCCATCACGAGCTCGCCGACCTGGTCGCCGACCCGACGGCCGAGGACCCCGCCGAGGCGGCCAGCCGGTCCCTCACCGGTGCCGAGGTGGAGTGGCTGCTGAGCCGGCTCGACCCGGGCGAACGGGAGGTCCTGTGCCTCCGCCTGGGCCTGGGCACGAGGACCCACAGCCTGGTGGAGGTGGGCCGGACGCTCGGAATGACC
>DASQQH010000504.1:0-3061 GCA_035643555.1 Acidimicrobiales bacterium
ACCGGGTCAGGCCGGGGGGATCGGGAGAGGCCCCGCCCACGGCCCGGCGTCCGCCACCCACAGGACGCTGACGGTCCCGGCAGGGTTCCACAGGAACACGTCGGTCTGGTCGGGGATGCCGAACTGGCGGGACGACGCCAGCCCGCCTCCCGCCGGGAAGATGCCCGGGGGGGAGATCGCCACGGGGCGGGCCCACCGGCCGGCGCCCTGGACCCAGAGGACCTGGGCGGTCCCGCTGGCGTCGACGGCGACAACGTCGGTCTGGTCGGGGAGCCCGAACTGGTTGGAAGCGGCGATCCCGGCCTCCGGAGGGAACAGGCCCGGCGGAGAGATGTGGAGCGGGTTGGTGGCGCCGTTCCAGGCGCCTGCCCCCTGCACCCAGACCACCAGCATGGCGCCGTCGTTGCCCACCAGGAACACGTCGGTCTGGTCGGGAATGCCGAACTGGTTGGACGCCCGCAACGCCGCGCCAGGTGGGACGAAACCGCGGTCCAGGATGACCAGGGGGCCCCGCCAGACCCCGGCGCCTTGGACCCAGGACACCTGGGTCTGTCCCAGGTTGCCCACCACGAACAGGTCGGTCTGGTCGGGGATGCCGAACTGGTTGGAGGCCGCCAGGTTGGCCCCGGGTGGCGCGTGGAGCGCCTGGGGGACCCCCGACCCCGCGGCGTCCCGGGGCCCCTGCCACCGACCCAGACCCCGTACCCAGAAGACGCTCGGCAGACCGTTGCCCCCCACCACGAACAGGTCGGTCTGGTCAGGGATGCCGAACTGGTTGGAGGCCGCCAGGCCGGCTCCCGGGGGGGCGAACCCGGTGGGGGAGATGGCGAGGGGCCCCTGCCACCGGCCGGCACCCCGGACCCACAGCACCCGGATCGCCCCGTCGTCGCCCACCACGAACACATCGGTCTGGTCGGGGGCCCCGAACTGCCGGGAGGCGGCGAGGTGGGCCCCCGGGGGGGCGAGCCCGGGCGGGGAGATGGTCAGGGGGCCCTCCCAGCCGCCCGCACCCCGCACCCACCGGACCTCGACCGCACCGTTGCCGTTGACCCTGAACACGTCGGTCTGGTCGGGGACGCCGAACTGCTGGGAGGTCGCCACCGACGCGGGCGTCGGCGGCTGGGCGGCGGCCGGGGCCACACCTGCCCCCATCACCCCGAGCCCTGTGCCAAGAGCCAGCACCGTCACCGCCAGGAACCGCCGCACCGCCGAACCCCTCATCGCCTGGACCCTCTCCCTCGGGTTGCTTCCCCGAGTCTCCTACGGGCTCCCCCGTCGGCGTAGGGCCGTTGGTCCCGACGTCCCGGTGGTGGCGCCCGAGACCTCTATCCGCCATCGCCGCACCAGGGCCGGTGTCGAGGACCGCCTGGCGGTTTCCACCGACCGCCGGGCGTGGTCCCACGGCCGGATGAGGATCGCCAGGGACCCTGCCTGCGGTGGGCCGCCCCTGACCGGGCCCCGGCTCCTCCGCTTCTACGGGCCGCCCGGGGGGAGGGCGTCCGACGCTGCGCCCGGCCCGCCTCCAGGGGGCCCGGGTGGGGCGGGGATGTCCCCATCGCCTTCCCCGTCGCGCTCTCCGCCGGCGGCGGTTTCCCCCACGGGCGTCTGGACCGTGGTGCCGGTCAGGGGTGACCCGTTCGCCGAGGGGGCGGTGGCCACCTCGGCGGGGGGGATCCGGTGGGCGAGGAACTGGATCACGAGCAGCAGGAACAGGCCGAGCAGGGCCATCCACCCCACCACCGCCGCGGTGGGGTGACTCCACAGGAAGAGGATGAGCACCACGAGGACCACGTCGGCGATCATCAGGAGGCGGCTGTGGTCGGCGGTCCACCGCCGCACCGGGGCGCTGACCAGGCCGGCCCCCTCGGCCATGTCGCCCAGGCGGCCGACGCCCGAGGTGAAGGCCCGGCGGATGGTGCCGGCCCCCCGGGCTGGACCGGCGAGGAAGGCGACCAGCCACACCACCCCGGCCAGCACCGCCAGCGCCCGCCCGGACTGGGAGAGGAACTTCGTGATGATGTCGAAGACCGACGACGCCGCCGCTCGGGGCAGGACGTTCGGTGGGACCCTCGCCAGGTACGCGTGGCGGAGGAGGTAGAAGCCGAGGCCACCCACGAGCAGGGCCAGGAACACCCCGAACGCCGCCCAGGCGAGGCCTCGTCGTCGGTTGGTGGCGAGGAGGACGCCGGCCACGAGGAAGGCCAGGGCGATGACCGGCAACCAGTCGCCGAGGGCGTTCAGAAGGCCGTAGGCGGACTGGATCTTGCTGATGTCGTTGGACTGCACCAGGGTGATGGTGCCGTTGATCCTGCTGGTGGGGATGCTGTTGACCGCGGTGAACCCCTGGGCCGACAGCTGGGCCTTGACCTGGTTCACCAGCTGGGACAAATCAAGGGTCACCGTGCCGTTGGACACCTTGAGCCCGGCGCTGCTGGTGCCCTCCAGGGCGCCGACCATCTGGGAGTGGGCCGCCCGCAGGGCCCCGTACCAGACGGTCCGGAACTGCGGCGAGGCCACGACCTTGGTGACCGCGGTGTTGATGAAGCTCTTGACGCCGGTGCTGAGGGGTCCGGCCAGCGTGGCCGCCTGGGGCGGCAGGGCCTTTGCGACGAGCGCGGGCACGTTGACCTGGGCGTCGATGGCATTGGTGACGTGGTTGGCCACCGCTGACTGCACGGTCGGGTCGCTCGCCAGTGGACCGGCCGTGGCGACGAACTGGTCGGTGTTGTTGACGGTGTTCCGGGCCCATACCGAGACGAGGGCGCAGGGGGCGAGGATCGACCCGAGGACCACCAGGATCACGGCGAGCAGGGTGCGGGCCCGGTGCCGGGCCTGCCGGGTGGCGCTGGCCTCCTCGCGCTGGCGGAGGAGTGCCGAGTTGCTCGCCCGCAGCCCCGCGTTGCTCGCCCGCAGCCGGTCCACCTCCTGGACCAGGTCGTCGTGGGACATCTCCGCCGCCGGCGGCACCGGCTGGCCGGCCTCGTCCTGGCGGGCGTCGGGTGTCCCGACGCCCGTGGCCTCTCCCGCCACCTCGTCCCCGCCGGCGCCACCCGGACCCCCC
>DASQQH010000505.1:0-5783 GCA_035643555.1 Acidimicrobiales bacterium
CTCCCCCGGGGTGGTGGCGGCGCCGCTCGCCGCGGCCGCCCCGGTCGGGCGAGGAGCGGCGGCGGGCCGCCGGGGCCCCGGTGTCGTCGGCGTCGGTGGCTAGTGGGGGTGGACCAGGGCCAGGGCGGCGACGGTGGAGGCGTTGAAGGCGCCGTGGGCGACGATGGAGGGCCCGAGCCGGTCGAAGATCTCGGCCATCGCCGCCAGCACCGCCCCGAAGACCCCCAGCCCCACCGCCAGGATCCACCCTTCCCCATGGGCGAGGCCGAACGCCACCCCCGTGAGGACCACCGCCGCGGCGGGCCCCAACCGCCGCCCCAGCCCGGCCAGCCGGCGGTCGAGGGCGCGCAGCAACAGCCCGCGGAAGAACAGCTCCTCCACGATCGGCGCCCCCACCGCGATGAACAGCGCCAGGGCCACGAGCCACCCGCCATGGGCCTGGCCGGTGATGGTCTGGGCCGGACGGGCGAGGATCTTGGTCAGGTTGGGGAAGAAGGGGCGGAAGGGGAGGTAGATGAGGGGGATCAGCACGAACTGGGAGCCGAGGCCCACCACCAGCCCCAGGGGGAGGTCGGGCCACAGGCGCAGGCGGAGGCCGAAGTCCCGCCCGGTGTGCCCGGTGCCCCACCGGTGGCTGGCCAGGACCGTGGCACCGAGCAGGCCGACCCACAGCCCGACCAGGTTGGCAATGACCACGATCGGGACGTCGGCCGGTTGGCCCCTCGTGATCCGGATCCCCGCGCCGGCGGCCACGATCGCCACCAGGATCGCCGAGATCACCGAGCCCACCAGGAACCCCGCGATGGCGAGCAGGATGGCCCAGGAGCTCGACCGCGGCCCGGGGAACAGCGGCTTCTCGCCCTCGGTCGACTCGGGGGTGGGGTGGTCGTCTAACGGGGGGCCCGGGCCGGGCGCGCCCGTCGGGTCGCTCATCCCCCGGGCCGGCGACGGCGGTCCTGTCGACTCCAGCCCCGGGGAACCCGCAGGCCGTCGGCGTGGGAGGGGCACATGGCCCACGCTAGGGAGGGGCCGCCGGCCACCAGGTCGTCCAGCCACACCGTCCGCGCCTCATAGTTGTAGGTGAGCCTCGCCGACGCCGGCGCGCTGCACCCGGGTCGGATGCAGGTGGCGGCCATGCCCCTGACCATAGCTCTTGGCCCGAGGGACACGGGTTGCACACTGGCGACGCCTACCATTGGGCCCATGAGTCGTCAACCACCGGACCCCCGTCCCGACCGGCCGGGCCAGGGCCGCCCGGGCGGCGGATCGGGCGGCCCGGAGCAGAGCTGGCGCTGGGCGGTGGTGGTCCTCCTCGGCCTGGTCGTGGCCGCCTTCGCCATCTCCTCGCTCTTCTCCCGCAGCCCGAGCACCAAGATCGCCTACAACCAGTACCTGGGGGACCTCTCCTCCCATCAGGTCCAGACGGCGAACGTGAACAACAACACGGGCCAGATCACCGGGCACCTGAAGAACGGGACGGCGTACACCGTCAACGGGCCCGCGCCCATCGCCGCCACCGAGATGACCGCGCTCCAGGCGAGCAAGGCGCAGCTCAACTTCGCCACCCCGTCCCAGAACGGGATCCTCTCCACGGTCCTGACCTGGATCATCCCCTTCGCCCTCATCATCGCCTTCTTCGTGTGGATGAACCGGCGGGCCCAGGGCCAGATGTCGGGGATCATGTCGATCGGGCGGTCCAAGGCCAAGCAGTTCACCACCGACCGCCCCCGGACCACCTTCGACGACGTCGCCGGCTACGGCGGGGTGAAACAGGAGATCGCCGAGGTCGTGGACTTCCTCAAACATCCCACCCGGTTCCGGGACATCGGGGCCCAGATCCCCAAGGGCGTCCTCCTGGTGGGCCCACCCGGCACCGGCAAGACCCTCATCGCCCGGGCGGTGGCGGGCGAGGCCGGGGTCCCGTTCATGTCGGTCTCGGGCTCGGACTTCATGGAGATGTTCGTGGGGGTGGGCGCCAGCCGGGTCCGGGACATGTTCCAGACGGCCCGCAAGCAGGCCCCGGCGATCATCTTCGTGGACGAGATCGACTCGATCGGGCGCAAGCGGGGAGCCGGGTTGGGCGGCGGCCACGACGAGCGGGAGCAGACGCTCAACCAGATGCTCTCGGAGATGGACGGCTTCGACACCACCACGGGCATCGTCATGATGGCCGCCACGAACCGACCCGACATCCTGGACCCGGCCCTGCTGCGGCCGGGTCGCTTCGACCGCCAGGTCGTCGTCCCCCTGCCGGACCTCGACGAGCGTCTCCCGATCCTCATCACCCACTGCCGGGACAAGCGGATCGGACCGGACGTGGACCTGGAGCTGGTGGCCCGGGGCACCCCGGGCATGAGCGGGGCCGATCTCGCCAACCTCGTCAACGAGGCCGCGCTCCACGCGGTGCGCCGCGGGAGCCAGCTCATCGAGATGAAGGACTTCGACGCGGCACGCGACCGGGTCCTCATGGGCCAGCGTCGGGACTCGGTCGTGCTGAGCGACACCGAGAAGGAGCGGGTCGCCTACCACGAGGGCGGCCACGCCGTCCTGGCCTACGTCCTGCCCCACGCCGACCCGGTGCACAAGGTCACCATCCTGCCCACGGGGGTCGCCCTGGGGGTCACCCAGCAGCTGCCCCTGGAGGAGCGCCACATCTACCCCCGGGAGTACATCGAGGACTCCCTGGCCGTCCGGATGGGCGGGCGGGTGGCCGAGATGCTCGTCTACAAGGACCTCTCCACCGGTGCCGCCAACGACCTGGTGGGCAACACCGAGCTTGCCCGCAAGATGGTCCGGGAGTACGGCATGAGCGAACGCGTGGGCCCCATGGCCTGGGGCTCCCAGGGAACGGTGTTCCTGGGTGAGGACCTCATGCACTCCCGGGACTACTCCGAGGACACGGGCCGGGTGATCGACGAGGAGGTGGAGCGCATCCTCCGGGAGCAGGAGGAGCGGGCGAACGAGTACCTGACCCGCCACCGGGGGGGGCTCGACGCCCTGGCCGCGTTGCTCCTGGAGCGCGAGACGGTGGAGGGCACCGAGGTGGCCCGCCTGGTGGACGAGGCCTACGGGCGACCCGTCCACGCCGACGACGAGAAGGGCCGGGCCCAGGCCCTGGACTCGGCCCAGGGGATCGGCGAGCGGCCCGGCGACGGACGGGCGACCAGCCCCGGCGTCGCCGAGGACCGGGACGCCCTGCCCCCCGTCCCCGGCGACGACGGCGACGGCATCCCACCGGGCCGGGCCCAGTAGCCCGGCGACCGCCGCTCCGGCGGTGCTTGCTACAGTTATATGGGCTGCTATCATTGTTAGCAGACCAATCGACTGGTGACGACCACCGGTTGCACGCTTTCGAGGAGAGCGCCCATGTCTCAGTCCAACAGGTCCACGTCGTCCAACGGCTCCACCGCGAACGACATCACCACCACGGCCCGGAACGCCGCCTACACCGTCGTGGGGTTCGGCGTGCTGGGGTTCCAGCGGGCCCAGGTGCATCGTCGGGAGCTGCAGGACTGGCTGGAGCGCCAGCCTGGCGTGGGAACACCCATCAGTGAGGTGCGCTCCGGCGTGTCCCGCCTGGTCCGTGACCTGGACCAGCGGGCCGAGCCGGCCCTGAGCCAGGTCGAGGCCAGCCTGGACCGCCTGGAGGCGGCCCTGCCCTGCCAGACCGGCCAGCTGATCCACCAGGTGCGGCGCCAGGCCGACGGCCTGCGCACCGAGCTGGTCAGCCGCCTCAGCGCCTGACCCCCCCGCCCCACCGGGCCGTGCCCGGCCCGGTGGGGCGCTCGACCGTCGTCCCGGCTCAGTCCGGGGCGAGGGTCGAGCGCCAGGTCTCGAGCACCTCCCCGAGGGTGGTGTCGAGGTCGATCTCGGGGTGCCAGCCCGTGGCCCGGGCCAGCCTGGTGGCGTCGCCCCGGACCACCGGGACGTCCGCCGGGCGCACCAGGGCCGGGTCCACCACCAGGTCCAGGTCGGCGCCGGCCAGGCCCAGGAGCCGGCGGGCCACCTCGTCGACCGCGACGTCGTGGCCGCTGCACACGTTGTACACACCACCCGGGGCCCCGGCGCACACCAGCAGCCGGTAGGCCCGGACCACATCCCGGACGTCGGTGAAGTCCCGGCGGGCCGAGAGGCTCCCCACCTGGATGGTGCGACCGCCGTCGCGTTCGGCCTCGGCGATGCGCCGGGCGATGGCCGAGACGACGAACCCTGGTCCCTGCCCGGGCCCGACGTGGTTGAAGGGGCGGGCCCGGATCACCGGGAGCCCGCGACCGAGGTGGGCCTGGAGCCCGAGATACTCCGCCGACACCTTGCTCGCCGCGTAGGGGGTCACCGGGGCGAGGGCGGCCTCCTCGGTGAGGGGCAGGTCGGTGGGGGTGACCCGGCCGTAGACCTCGGCCGAGGAGACGACCAGCACCGTGGGCGGGCGCCGGCACCGCCAGGCGGCCTCCAGCACCGCCAGGGTGCCCAGGGCGTTCACCCGTACCGTCTCCTCCGGGGTCTCCCAGGAGTTCCCCACGTGGCTGAGGGCGGCCAGATGGTAGACCGCGTCGGCCTCGGCCCCCCTGAGGGCCCGGTGGACAGCGGGTCCGTCGGTGACGTCCAGGTCGGGCGCCGCCTCGAGGACCTCGTCCCCCGACTGGCGCAGGTGGGGGATCAGCCAGCTCCCGACGAACCCCCGGCTGCCGGTGATGAACGCCCGCACCCGGACACGGTACCCGCCGCCGTCGCCGCTCGTCCCCGCACGGCGGGCCTACAGGGCGGCCCGGTAGGCCTCGACGTGGCCCTCGGCGGAGGCACGCCAGCTGTACCGGGAGGCCACCGCCAGGCCCCGGGCCCGGCGGGTCTCGAGGCTCTCGTCGCCTCGGACCAGCATGTCCAGGGCGCCGGCCAGCCCCTCGGCGTCCCCGGGCTCGACCAGGAGGGCGGCGCCGTCGGCCAGCTCCTCCATCACCGTGCCGGCGGTGGTGACCAGGGGGCTCCCACAGGCCAGCGCCTCGAGGACCGGCAGCCCGAAGCCCTCCTCCAGGGCCGGATAGGCCACCGCCGCCGCCGTCCGCAGGAGGTCGGGGACCGCCTCCTCGGGCACGTAGCCCAGCCGGACGATCCGCTCGGGGTGGCGGGCCTCCGCCACCGCCCTGGCCACCGCCTTCTCCCCCCAGCCCTGCGCCCCGGCCAGGACCAGGCGCAGGCCCGGGTGCGCCGGGCACATCCGGTCGAACGCCCGGACCAGGGTGGGTACGTCCTTGCGGGGCTCCACGGTGCCCATGAAGGCCACGTACGGCCAGGCGACCCCCAGCGCCGCCAGCGAGGGGGGCACCGGGGTGTCGGGCCTCCCCCGGCGGTCCGGGTCGGGGGTGTCCCCCACGGGGCGGAACCGCTCCAGGTCCACCCCGTGGGGGACCACCCGGACCTCACCCAGGGGCGAGCAGATGCTGGTCAACCGGCGGGCGGTGGTGCGGCTGACGCACACCAGCACGTCGGCCTGGGTGGCCGCCACCCGGACCGCCCGGCGGAAGAACACCACCTTGGACCGGTCGTGCCACTCGGGGTGGTCGAAGACCGTGAGGTCGTGGATCGTCACCACGCGGGGCAGGGTGGAGCCCTCCGGCATCGTGTAGTGGGGGCCGTGGTGCACGTCCACCGGGAGTCGGGTGAGCAGGCGTGGCAGCCGGGTCTGCTCCCAGAGCAGGCGCATGGGCCGGGGCTCGGGGGCCACGGCCTCGACGGTGGCGCCGGGCACCAGCGCCGCCCACCGTCCGGCGTCGTTGGCCCGGGTCACG
>DASQQH010000506.1:0-4346 GCA_035643555.1 Acidimicrobiales bacterium
GCCGAGCCCTCGAAGATCGCGTCCAGGTCGACGGTGCACTGTGGGTCCACCAGGGCCAGCACCTCGTCGCCGGCCTGCAGCTGGGTGTCCCCCCGCACCTGGACCAGGCGTCCCTGGCGTACCACGAAGCTGATCCACACGTCACGGCCCACCCCGAGCTCCGCGACCCGGGAGCCGTTCGCCGGGGACCCGGGGGCGACCTGGAACCGCTGCACGCCCTCGGGCCGGTGGCGGAACCGCAGGCCGAGGGTCCAGGGGGTCAGGTCCACCACGCGCATGGGCACGCCGGCCCGGTTGGCCACCAGGGGCACCAGGCTGCCCTGGAGGATCACCGACACGGCCACCACCACGAAGATGGCGTCGTAGATCCGGACGGCGTCGGGGACCGCCCCGAGCAGGGCGAACACCCCGAGCAGGATCGGCACCGCCCCCTTGAGGCCTGACCACATGACAAAGACCCGCTCCCCCCAGCGGAGGCGGATGGGCACCAGGAGCAGGCCCACCAGCACAGGGCGCACCAGGAAGGCCAGCAGGGCGGCGAGCACCAGGCCCATGACCCAGGCGTTGTTCGCCGGCAGGGTCCGCAGGGGAATGGTCAGGCCCAGCAGGAGGAAGGCGACGATCTCCGACAGGCTGGCCAGGGCGGAATGGAACTGCTCGACGTCTCGCTTGTAGGGGACCCAGGCGTCGCCGATCACGATGCCGGCCACGAACACGGCGAGGAAGCCCGACCCGTCGGCCAGGGTGGCGGCGCCGTAGAGGAACAGGGCGCCGGCCAGGGCCCGCAGCGGGTACAGGCCCTCGGTGGGCAGGGGCAGGCGCCGCATGGTCTGCAGCAGCAGCCAGCCGCCACACCCCCCGACGGCGGCGCCGACGACCATCTGGACGAGGAACTTGGTGAACACCGGGGCCGGCGAGACGACGCCGGTGCCCACCCCGGCGATCAGGCTGACCATCAGGGCGATGCCCACCGGGTCGTTGACCCCCGCCTCGCCCTCCAGGAGGGTCCCGCTGCGGCCGGTCACCTCCCGGTGGCCCAGCACCGAGAACACCACCGCGGGGTCCGTCGGGGACAGGGCGGTCCCCAGGACCAGGGCGGGCAGCCAGGGCAGGCCGAACACCAGGTGGGCCAGGCCCGCCACCGCCCCGGCGGTGGCCGCGGTCCCGAGCACCCCGACCCACAGGATCGGGCCAGTGGCGGAGCGGAACCGCTCCCAGCCGATGCTCATGCCCCCGTCGAAGAGGATCATGACCAGGGCCACGGTGACCACCCAGCTCACCGTCTGGACGGGGAGGGCCTGGGCCAGGCCGGGGACGAAGGTGGCCACCAGGGCGGCGCCCACCAGGAACACCGCGGGCGCCGGCACCCGCAACCGGTCGGTCAGCCGGTTGGACAGGATGGCCGCCAGGATCACGGCCGCGGCCACCAGGATGACCAGCGCGAAGCCGGTGACCCCGGTCATGGCAGGAGGGCCGGCAGCCCTACCGGCGGCTCAGCCCGGCGCCAGCCTCCTCGATGGGTACAGGGCCCTGTCGGCACCGCCAGCCGGTCTCCTTGGCATGGGGACGACCATCAACAACCTGCCGACCAGGCTTCCCGGCACACCGCTGCCCAACCTTAGCGGGGCCCCGGGCCGCACGGCGGCTGGGGCGCCGGCGCTGCCCCCACAGCAGCTGAGCGTGGCCCGCCGCGAGGGGCCACCCCCACCCTCCTCGCCGGTGTTGGGGCTCGACCAGGTGACGGGGGCCGACCAGGGCGGCCAGGGCCCCGTGGGTCCGCCCCGTGGCCCTCACGTGATGACGGCCACGCCTCGCAGCGGTGCGCCAGGTCCCGAGCGGCCCGTGCAGGCCACCGGGGGGAGGCGGGCGTTCGGGAGGTCGCCACCTGCCGGGCTCGGCGTGCCACGCGGGCCCGGACACGGCGGTCGGCGGGGTCCTCGAGGGGGTCCGCCAGCTCGGGGCCCCCGGACCGGCGATGCCGGGACATCCCCGTGCCAGCGATCGCCAGCCCTGACCCGCCGTGGTCGCCCCGGTCGCGTCGACCGGCGCGCTCGCGCCATCGATCCCGCGGTCCCAGCGGCCCGCCGGACACCCCTACCCGGCGGCGGCCGCCTCGCCGGCCTGGTCCCGGAGCGCCCCGAGCGCCCGGGACAGCAGCCTGGACACATGCATCTGGGAGAGGCCCAAGCGGTCCCCGATGGCCGACTGGGTGAGGCCCTCGAAGAAGCGGAGGTGGACGATACGGGCCTCCCGCCCGGGGAGCATGGCCAACAGCGTGGCGAGGGTGGCCCGATCCTCGGCCCCGGCGAACTCGGGGTCGTCTTGCCCCAGAGCGGCGGTGGTGACGTCCCCCTCGTCCTCGTCGCTCGGGGCGTCCAGGGAGGAGAACCGGTAGGCCTGGCCGGCCTCCTGGGCCTCGAGGACGGCCTCCTCGCTGGCGCCGGTCTCGGCCGCCAACTCGGAGATGGTGGGCGAGCGACCGAGCGACTGCGAGAGCCTTGAGGTGGCCCACATCAGGTTCAGGTACAGCTCCTGGACGCGCCTCGGGGCCCGCACCGCCCAGCCCCGGTCGCGCAGGTGACGCTTGAGCTCGCCCGACATCGTTTGGGTGGCAAAGGTGGAGAACTCCACCCCCCGGTCAGGGTCGAAGCGGTCCACGGCCTTGCACAGGGCCTCGGCGGCCACCTGGATGAGGTCGTCGGGATCCTGCCCTCGGTCGGCGAAGCGCCCGGCTATGTATCTGGCCAGGCCCATGTGGGCCTCGACCACCTCGGCTCGCAGGTCCTGGTTGCCGGTGCGGGCGTAGGCGACCAGCTTGGCCTGGCGTGCCCGGCGCTCGGCGGCGTCGACCTTCGGGCCGGCCTTGGGGCCG
Organism: Acidimicrobiales bacterium; assembly: GCA_035643555.1. Classification (GTDB taxonomy): domain Bacteria; phylum Actinomycetota; class Acidimicrobiia; order Acidimicrobiales; family JAJPHD01; genus DASQQH01. The sequence goes on from DASQQH010000506.1 coordinate 2,873, forward strand.
GGGACCCGGCTGGGCAGGGGCGGCGCCTCGCCGGAGGCGGAGCGTCCGGTGTCACGGGGTGTCACAGCCACGACTGAACCCCTACCACAACAGTTGCCTAGCGTAAACATTGGGCCCCGGGGACAGGTGGCTGCTCGCCCGCCACGCGTCGTGCCCCGGTGGTCGAGCCGCCGGGACTGTCCTCCCGCCCACCACGGCGACCCCACCCTCGGTTGCCCGGGAGGACCGCACCAAGGCCCCTGCACGTCCCAGTGCCGACTGGCTGGGCGCGCTGGCGGCTGTCTCCTGGCCCCCTGGTGGCCGGGGCCTGATCGTTCGGGAGCTCGACACGAGGAGAGGCGCCGGGAGATCGGCCTCGAGAACCGCCCGGGAAACGACAGTGAGGTGGTCGCGGCCCTCGCGGCCTCACGGCGCGAGCGCCGACGGGCCCTCCTGGTCGCGATGCGCCCCGCTCACCGTGACCCCCTCCTCACGAGGCCGCGGGCCCTCGCCGCCGGCGCCCCCACCAGGTCCCACGCCCTGAGTGTTTACCTATGACAACTGTCGTGGTAGGTGCCGTGTGTGACTCTGACGGGCGACGGCCAACACGATGATGATCTCGGTCTGAAGGCGCTCCCGTTCGGGACCCCGGGTGGGGGTGGTCCCGGCGCCGTGACGGCCCTCTTGATGGACGAGCTCCGGGATGCCCGGGAGGAGCTCCACCGCTCCTGGGACCGGGGGCCCCGGTCAGCGGAGCATCTGGTCCGCCACGTGGTGATCCCGACCCTGGACGTTCTGGAGGACGCTGCCAAGGAGGACCCTGACAACCTCGAGGAGGTGGTCCGGATCTGCGCCGGCCTCGCCCAGTCCACGGGAGTGGAGCGCATCTATCCCCTCGGGGAGCTGGTGGACCCGAGGGAGCATCAGGTCGTCGGCCCACCTGCCGGGGCCGGAAGCCGAGCGGTGGCGGTCCTGCGCCCCGGCTACCGCTATGACGGCCGCCTGCTACGCCTGGCGACCGTCCGCGCCGAGGGCGCAGGCGACGAGGGCCAGGTCGGGTAGCCGGGCGCACCGACGCGGTGGCCGTGCCCCGCACGCCCGGGTGGCCCCGCCCTGAGCCCATGGCCACGTCGCCTGGGCCCGCACCATCGCCGCCAGGGTGGCGGTGCCCCCAGCACCCCGGCGGTCGCCAGGCACCGACGTGATGGGGGGCACCTCGCCATGGCGGGCTCCCAGGCGTGGCCCCCTCGACCGGTCGGGCCGTCGCTCGCCACGGTTGGGGGGAACCACGCCCTGTGTTCGACGCCAGCGACGCCTCTGTGCGAGGGCAGCTAGTCAACGACCGACGGGCCGGCCAGCGCCGGCGCGGGGAGCTGGTCCCCGGGGCCTGCGGGCTCCTCCACGAAGCACCCGTCGCAGAGGGTGACGGTGTTGGTGCGCACGGCGGGGATCCGGGGCCCCGGAGTGAGGATGCCGACCAGGTTGAGCGGATCGG
>DASQQH010000507.1:0-6091 GCA_035643555.1 Acidimicrobiales bacterium
CGGGCAACCAGGCCTCGACCGTGGCGTTGCGCGGCGTGCATCGCCGCCCCCGCTGCGACGCCCAGGCACCGCCAGCGCCCCAACGGGGGCCGGGCCCGTTCCTCCCGACGAGCACCCGTTAGCGCCAGCCGGTGACCCCGCGCCGTTTCGGTGCGGCCCGGCCTCCTCCACGCGACCACCGGGGAGAGCCTCGGACTCCCGGTCGTCGGCTTCCACGACCACCGGTCACCGACCCCATGAGCGACCGGGGTCGGCCCCGTCCACCCCCGCGAGCGGCGGCCATGGCCCCGGCCGCCGGTGTGGCGCCACCCCCGCCGGTGGGGACCTTGGTCCCTGGTGCCGGACCCCGGGGCGGGCCACCATGGACCCATGACGACCACAGCGGGCCCTGACAAGGACACGACCGGTCCCGGTTCGGACCTCCCCCGGGTGGTGGTGGGGGTCGACGGCTCGCCGGGCTCCCTCGCCGCCCTGGGCGTGGCGGTGCGCGAGGCCCGCTACCGGCGGGGGGTGCTGGAGGCGGTCACGGCCTGGCGCTCGCCGGAGTGGTACTACGCGTACCCGTCCATGGTCCCCCCGGTCCCCCCCTTCCCGGAGGAGGACGTGGCCGCTGAGGCCAAGGCCCGCCTCGACCAGGCCCTGGAGGAGGTCCCGCCGGACCTCCCGGTCCGGTCCCAGGTGGTGCGGGGCCACGCCGCCAAGGCCCTGGTCGACACCGCCCGAGGGGCCGACCTGCTCGTGGTGGGCAGCCGGGGCCACGGCGGCTTCTCCGGCCTCCTCCTGGGCTCGGTCGGCCAGGCCTGCGTCCACCACGCGCCCTGCCCCGTGCTCATCGTGCCCGCCCCCGAGGAGGCGGTCGAGGGCGCGCCGGAGGAGCCATGACCGACCAGACCCCGGGGACCGAGCTGGAGGACCTCGACGTGGCGGAGTGCCGGCGCCTGCTCGCCACCCAGCACGTGGGCCGACTGGCCGTGGTGCGGGGAGGGCGACCGGACGTGTTCCCGGTCAACTACGCCCTCGGGGCCGACGGCTCGGTCGTCATCCGCACCGACCAGGAGACCACGGTCGCCGACGCCACCCAGCGCTGGGTGGCCTTCGAGGTGGACGAGGTGGACCCGGCGAGCCGCACCGGCTGGAGCGTGGTGGTCCACGGCCTGGCCTTCGACGTCACCGAGACCCTCGACCCCCGCTCGGTCGAGTTGCAGGCCCTGGCGGTGGACACCTGGAGCCCTGGCCCCCGGGCCCGGCGCCTGGCCATCTCCGCCACGTCCATCACCGGCAAGGCGCTGCGCCCCACCCGCCCGGACCACCGGGAGGGTGGCTGAGCGGCCCCGCCTCCCGACCGGGCGCGCCCCCCTATACTCGGGGTGTCGGTCCGCTGGGGTGAAGCTGATCTCCTCCGGGGGGTGGGGTGCCTAACCACGCCATCGACGACGCCGCTCGCCTGCGACGACTGCTCGATGCCGTCCTGGACGTCCAGTACGACCTGGATCTGGCGGCGACCCTGCAGCGGGTCGCCGAGGCGGCGACCTCCCTGGTGGGCGCCCGGTACGGGGCCCTCGGCGTGCTCGATGAGACGGGGCGGGGGCTGGCGGACTTCTACACCGCGGGCATCGACCCCGAGGTTCGCCGGGCGGTGGGCCACCTCCCGGCCGGCCGTGGCATCCTCGGCCTGCTCATCGCCGAGCCCAAGCCGATCCGCCTCCCGGACCTGACCAGGCATCCCGACAGCGCCGGCTTCCCCCCGGGCCACCCGCCGATGACAAGCTTCCTCGGGGTGCCCATCCGGGTGGGCCAGGAGGTCTTCGGCAACCTCTACCTGACCGACAAGCTCGGGGCCGAGGGGTTCGCCGAGGCGGACGAGGAGCTGATCGTGGCCCTCGCCGCCGCCGCCGGCATCGCCATCCAGAACGCACGGCTGCACGCCCGGGTGGGCGAGCTCGGCCGCCTGGAGGACCGGGAGCGCATCGCCCGGGACCTGCACGACACGGTCATCCAGCGCCTGTTCGCCGTCGGCCTCAACCTCCAGGGCGTGAGCGACCTCACCCAGGTCCCCGAGGTGGGCGCCCGGGTCCTGGAGGCGGTGGACCAGCTGGACCGGACCATCCGCCAGATCAGGACCACGATCTTCGCCCTGGCCCGCCCCGGCGGGGAGACCGGCCTGCGGACCAGGGTGAGTGGTCTGGTGGAGGAGGTTGCCCCCGCGCTCGGGTTCCGACCCACCCTGCGCTTCGAGGGCCCGGTGGACGCCGCCGCCTCGACGGTCGTGGCCGCCGAGTTGCTCGCCATCCTGCGGGAGGCGCTGACCAACGTGGCCCGCCACGCCGGGGCGAGCCTGACCGAGATCACCGTCTCCCTGCGCGGCCAGGAGGTGGTCCTGGAGGTCCTGGACAACGGGGTGGGCGTCCCCGCCGCCCCGGGGACCACCGGGCAGGGCATCCCCAACATGGTGCGCCGCGCCGAGTGCCTGGGCGGCGAGCTGGTACTCCACAACCGGGTGGAGGGTGGCAGCCACCTGGCCTGCTCGGTCCCCATCACCCCCCGGGGACCCTCGCACGACCGCCCGGACCACCCGGGCGAGGGGTGAGGTCGGACTGGCCCGGTCCACCGGGCGGGGCGGCCGGCGGGAGCGCTACCGGACGATCAGCACCGGGCAGGGGGCCAGGTGGAGCACCTTGTGGCTCACGCTGCCCATGACGAGGCCCGTCAGGTCCGAACGGCCCCGGCTGCCCATCACGATCAGGGAGGCGCCGAGGTCCTCGGCCTCGGCCACGATCTCGGCGGCGGCATTGCTGCCGAGCACCCTCGGCAGCGACCCGGTCGCCTTCACGCCGGCCTCCCCGAGCTCCGCCACGGCCTGGTCAACCAGGACCCGGGCCTCCTCGGGCTCCTCCTGCAGGTAGGGGCCCAACCGACCGGCGTAGCCCAGCTCCACCACGTGGACCACCCGGACCTCGGACCCGGCCAGACGGGCGAGCTCCGCGGTGGCTCCCAGCGCCCCCTTGGCGTGATCGGACCCGTCCACCGCCACCAGCATCTTCTCGTACATGTCGTCCACACCTCCGTCCCAGCCCGGCGGGCTGCGTCTCCAGGGTCGTTCACGCCCTGGGCCCCGGGTAGGGCCATTGGTCACCCCTCACCGGGCGTCCCCGGCCCGTGACGACCCGGGCGGATCGACCGGACGGTCCTCACCGGTAGCCCCGGGGGTCCAGCTCCCCGAGACGGACAACCAGGCGCCGGCCCGACAGCTCGACGGGAACGACGCGCACCCAGTGGTCCTTGGCCCCCGGCGCCCAGGCCTCCAGGTCGACGTCGCGGACCGCCTGGGGGGTGACCTCGGACGCCGCCCCGTGCACGAGGACGCTCCACCCGGTGCGGTGGAGCGGGTCGATCTCGTCGACCTGGAAGGTGACCGACCCCCCACCCAGGGCCGCCAGCTTGGCCCCCTCGTCGGTGCGGAACACGATCGTCTCCCCGTCGAGGACGTAGGTCACCGGCTCGATGAGGATCCGGCCCGCCTCGGCCACCACCCCCACCCTGCCCACCTGGGCCCCGGCCAGCAGCTCCCGGCAGGCCTCCGGGCTCAAGTGGTCGAGCGCCCGCTCCCCGGCACCGGCACCGCCCCCTGCGGTCATCGTCGCCTCCTTTCGGCCACCCTCCGGCCCGGCGCACTCGGGCGCCACGCCGGGGGCACCACCGACACCCGGGGTCCGGGTGCTGGCCCCATCCAACCCCCGGACGATCCCGTCGAGCAGGGCCGAAAGTCACCAACGTCGGGTGCCTCCACCGGCCCGGGTGGTGCCACCGGGGGTCGCACGGCCACACTGACCCATGCCCGACAAGCAATCAGTCCAGGTCCTGGGCCGCCGGCTGGCCTACGTCGAGGCGGGCGCCGGGGACCCCATCGTGTTCCTCCACGGCAACCCCACCTCCTCCTACCTGTGGCGGGACGTCATTCCCCACCTGGAGGACCAGGGCCGCTGCCTGGCGCCCGATCTCATCGGCATGGGCGACTCGGACAAGCTGCCCGACTCGGGGCCGGGGTCGTACACCTTCGTGGAGCACCGCGCCTATCTCGACGCCTTCCTGGCAGCGGTGGGGGTCACCGACCGGGTCACCTTCGTGATCCACGACTGGGGCTCGGCCCTCGGCTTCGACTGGGCCGCCCGCCATCCCGACGCCGTCGCCGGGATCGCCTACCTGGAGGCCATCGTCCGCCCCCTCACCTGGGGGGACTGGCCGGAGGACGCCCGGGACGTCTTCCAGGGGTTCCGCTCCGAGCAGGGGGAGGCCATGGTCCTCGACCGCAACCTCTTCGTCGAGGCGGTGCTGCCCGGAAGCATCATCCGGGCCCTGTCGGAGGAGGAGATGGCCGCCTACCGCCGGCCCTTCGCCGAGCCGGGCGAGGGTCGCCGCCCCACCCTCACCTGGCCCCGCCAGATCCCCATCGACGGCGAGCCCGCCGACGTCGCCGACATCGTCTCCTCCTACGGGACCTGGCTGGCGGCCAGCGACGTCCCCAAGCTGTTCATCAACGGCGACCCGGGCGCAATCCTGGTGGGCGCCCAGCGGGAGTGGTGCCGGTCCTGGCCCAACCAGGAGGAGGTCACGGTGAGGGGGATCCACTTCCTCCAGGAGGACTCGGCCGCCGACATCGGGCGGGCGGTCGCCGCCTGGCGGACGCGGATGGTCGGGCAAGCCTGATCCCCGCCCACCGGGGACGGCCCTCCCCCGACACCCCTGGGAGGGCCTCATGGGGGCGCCGCCCGCCCGTCAGCCGCGGGGGGTGGGAAGCCCCTGGCGCCGTCGCTCGGCCCGCATTGCCTCGGCCCGGTGGGTCACCACATCGAGGTCCGAGCACGCCCTGGCCGTGCAGATCAGGGCGAAGCCCGCCGCCCGGTCCGCCTCGTAGTACCGGAGGGCGTCGCTGTGGTCCACCTCGCCGCCTTGGAGCCCCACCGCGCACACCAGGTCCCAGCCCTGCTCGCACCGGCTCGGCAGGTCCAGCCCGCCCCGGCGGGCGGCATCGAGCACGTGCTCGTCGTTCCTGGCCGGGACCGTGGCCACCGCGCCGTCGGGCAGGTGGAAGGTGACCTGGTAGGTGGCCGCCTCTCCCCCGGCCTGGTCGCCCCCCTCCCCGCCACGGGCCTCCCCGGCCTCCCCGACGCCGCGGCTGCCCGCCGCGGCGTCGGGGGCGGTGGGCGACCCGTCGGGACCGCCCCCCGGGGTGGGAGCGGCCCGGCCGCCCTGGTCGGTGCGGGCGGCCGGGCCGACGTGGGTGGTCTCGGTCTCCCTACTGCCCACCGTGATGGAAGGCCCGGTTCTTCGAGTAGGGGGCCTCACCCGGCGCGCCACGGCGGAAGTGGCCCGAGGGCCGGACGGTGCCGTCGCGCTCCTTGGCCAGCAGCTCGATGAACCAGGCCTCGTGCTCGATCTCCTCGTTGAGGATGCGGGCGGCGAGGTCGTAGGTACGGGGGTCCTTGCCCGCGGTGATCTCACAGATCTCCAGCCAGGACCGGATGGCGCAGCGCTCGGACTCCAACAGCACCGTGAGGATGTCGGCGGCGCTGGGCGGCTGGGACGGGGGATGGCTCCCGTTGTCGGTCCCCGGCAGGTAGGCCGCCGGGCAGCCCGCCCGGTCGGCGAACTCGTGCAGGCTGTAGGGGAGGCTGCCGCCGAGCTCGTAGATCCGGGGCAGGATCAGCTCGTAGTGCTGACGGTCCTCGAGGCGGGCGTCCTCACAGATCTCCTTGTAGTCCTCGTTCCCGGCGAGGTACATGCGCAGGATCGAGTAGTAGTAATAGGTGCTGGCGAACTCGGCGGCGGCGTTGTCGACCAGCTTCTCCACCAGCTCCTCGACGTTGATGCCCCGCTGTCGAAGGACCTCGACCCCCACGCGGCGCTCCACGTCCCCATAGCGGACGGTCCCGGTGGCGTGCGGCTTCTCGGTCGTAGCCATCCTTCCTCCTTCCCGACGGGCCCCGCGACACCCGGCGCACCTGAGAGGCGGCGTCGCTGGGGCTCGGTGGCTTGCGGTATTCGGGCTCACCCTACGAGCCTGGCGGGCCTCGGCGCAACAGTTCCTTCCTTT
>DASQQH010000508.1:0-25143 GCA_035643555.1 Acidimicrobiales bacterium
CCTGCGGCCGACCCTTGACCCCGGCTCCCCACGTGCGGGACAGCGCCTGGCGGACACCTTCCACCCCTTTGACAACCGGCCCCTCTTCATAGAGAGGGACCTATCCCTCGGGGACGCATCTGGCCGTTGTGGAGGTGGACACCGAGACGGGCTTTGTCGAGCTGCGCCGCCTGGTCGCCGTTGACGACTGCGGGGTGATCCTCAACCCGACGAGCGTGACCGGCCAGGTCCATGGTGGCCTGGCCCAGGGGGTGGCCCAGGCCCTTTTCGAAGCACAGGTCTACGATGACGCTGGCAACCCCCTCGCCACCACCCTGGTTGACTACGCGATGCCCAGCGCCGCCGACCTGCCCGACTGGGAGCTCGGGGAGTTCGCCACGCCCTCCCCCCGCAACCCGCTTGGGGCCAAGGGCATCGGGGAGTCGGGCGCCGTCGGGGCGACCGCCGCGGTCCACGGGGCGGTCCTCGACGCACTCCGCCCCTACGGGGTTGAGAGCCTCGACATGCCGGCGAGCCCCGAGCGGGTCTGGACCGCCCTCCAGCGCGCCGCCGGGCCATAGCGGGCCGGGAAACCGCCACCCGGTCGGCCCTCAGGGCTACCCACGGGACCACGCGGCACCCCGCCGCGGAGCGGCCGGATCGCCACGGGGGTGTCCTCCTCCCGCATGGCCTGGCGTGGTTGCAGTGGTTGGCTGGGTACGATTGCCGGGCCAGCAGGCTGGCGACGTGCGTGATCGCTCACGGCAACCTGTTCAGGCCGCCTCCTCCGCTGGGTCACCGGCCTCGCCGGTGACCTCCCGCTCGATCTCCTCGAGTGACCGGCCCTTGGTCTCTGGCACCTGGGTGATGGTGGACACCAACGGACAGACGGCGAGGAAGGATCGGGTTGCGGCACGGTCGCAGGGCGCATGCGGGAAGGAAACAGCGGGCCGGCGGGAAGACGAGCTCAGCTTACGAGGAACCGGGGTAGCCAGAGCGTGGACGGGATTCGGGAGTGGGAGGTACCACCGAGCACCTGCTGGTACCGGCCCCTATTCCGGGCGTTCCAGGAGGTCGGCAGCTCGCGGCAGCTCCGACCGCGAGCGGTCCACCAACAGCGGTGACGCGGGCCCTTGGCGGATCGACCCGGGTGGGGTGTCTTCAGGTGCGTTGAGCGCGTGCAGGACCGTGTCGACGAGTGCTCTGGGCTGGTCATTTTGCAGGTAGTGGTTTGCCTCCGGGATGAGATACAGAGAGTTTCGACCCGGCTTCGTCATCATGTACTCGTTCCAGACGTAGTTCATGACCCGGGGCGGCGAGACCGTGTCGTAGACACCCCAGATGAAGGTGGTCGGCACCGCTAACGTTGCTAGTGCCCGGAGCCAGGACTCCTCGTCCTGGGATCGCTCGACCAGGTACTGGATCGTCTCGTGAAGGACCGCGACGCCCTCGCCGTGCGAGAAGATCGCAGTAAGCGCTTGGATCTCGGGGTCATCGGGGCCGCGTGGTGGCGTGTACATCGTTTGGCCCATGCCCACCGCGAGCTGTTCAGGCGTTGCACGGGCCAGCATCGCCGGGCCCGTCTCGGGGTCCAGCATGAGGCGCTGGGCCTGGGTCAGGTTCGACAGCGGCAAAAAGATGTTGCCGTTCGTGATGAAGAGGTGGTCGAGATCGACCCGGGACTCGCCGCCGGTGGCGTGGATCATCGCCACGCTGGAACCACGGTCGTGAGCGAGCAGGATCATTGAGTCGAGGCCCAAGACTTCGCCCAGGTAGTGCTCGAGCACCTCGGCGTCGCGTCTGAGGCTGTAACCCCAGTGGAGTGGCTTGTCAGAGAAGCCGTAGCCCGGGAAATCCATCGCGCAGACGCGATAACGGTCGCTGAGCTGCTCTGCGACCGCGAACCAGTCGATCCCGCTCGTCGGGAAGCCATGGACCAGCACCAGCGGCGGCGCGTGAACGTCACCGATCTCGACGTGGAAGATTTCCACGTCGGCCGCATCCCCGCTGCGCGGAGCCCAGGTGAAGTATTTGCCCTTGTCGCGCCACGCGTCTGCCCGGCTCATGGAGCCAGTATCTCGTAGTTGAGGGCAGCGGGCAAGGGGCTGAACGACCAGGGCAAAGGTTCTGAAACCTGAATCTTTTCCGTCTGGGATGAAAGGCTGGCTCGACCGCGTGGATAGCCTGTCACACTGTAAGCAGAAGACGAGCCCCCTCTATCAGGGGATTGGCCGGCCTTTTGTGTTGCTGGTGGCCAGCGGGGAGACCCTGCGGGACTGGGCTTGCGGGGTCATGGCATTCAGCCGTAGCGGGCGCTGTTACGGGGGGATCAGTGCGGAAGTATCGGGAGGATCACCCACTGTTGTCGATCCGGCGGGAGCCCCATGCCATGGTCCGTGACGTGGGCACAGCATGGGCAATGAGACTGGCTCTTCCATCGGGAACGGTTGTGCCGTGGTATGGGGTGACCTCCCCGGGAGGACGGGCTCTGTCGTCGGCTGTGACGTGCAATCGCCGGGGTCGTCGGCCACCCCGGGCTGGTGGTTGTGTGCCCGGCACGGTGTCAGCGAGCTGGCGCGAGCGGCGAGCAGGGGCTTGTCGTCCGAGGCCTGATCTGGTCGACCGCGGATTCCTGTCCTCGGCCGGGGGGGATGACCAGCGCGCGTCTGGGGCTCTCGGCGTTGGAGGCGGCCGTCGGTCGGACCATCGCGGTGGCGGGTCGTGGCCACCGCGAACAGCTGCGACGTGATGGCGGACATTGGCCGCGATGAGGCTGGACAGCACGGGTCGGGGTGGCACGCCGGGGCTGCCCAGTGGCCCCGCGACGTCGGTGACGGGGGAGAGCAGGGGGTCGAGGCGCCCCGTCCGGCTGGCCGGCATCCCGACTGCATGGCCGGTCGCCGCCGGCCGATCGGCGGGAGGGCTGGGGTGACCGGTGGGCGAAGCCGAGGCCGTTTGGCGGCGCCGATCCGAGCCATCCTGGGCCAGGAGCGCCTGCGGCCGGGGTGCCTGGCGCGGGGCCTTGTCGACGGTGGGGTGAACCTGACCCGAGCCGGGGGCGATGCCTGCGTCGTCGTCGGTCGGATCCGGGAGTGCTGCAGCCGACTGGGCCATGACGGGAGCCGGCAAGGAGCGCGGAAGCCCTCGCGCGTCTCGACGACCTCGACGGCCCCGCAGGGCCCGACGTGCCGGTCGTCCGCCGTGAGGATCCCTGCCGGGGTAGTCGCAAGCCCCCGGTCCGGTGGCGGCAGTGCCCGGACCTTGGGAGTCGGAGGGGTCGGGAGGGGGAGAGCTGGGGTTGGGGACCGGGGACCGTGGTCCACCGTCGTCGGGTGCGGTCAGCTCCTGGGCGGTGCAGCCCGGACGATATCGGATAGGATGTTCATATGAGCAGAATGAGGTCTGCGTCACCGGTCGCCGAGTTGGACTCCTGTGCGGTGCGGGTGGTGGACCGGGACCGGGTGGCCACCGTGCGCTCGGACATGCCCGAGGACGACGCGGTGGCCGAGGTCGCCGACGTCTTCGGGCTCCTGGCCGACCCAGGGCGGGTGAAGATCCTGGTGGCGCTGCTGCAGGGGGAGTTGTGCGTGTGCGACCTGGCTGCCGCCTCGGGCCAGAGCGAGTCGGCCGTGTCCCACAGCCTGCGCCTGTTACGCGCCCACCGGGTGGTCGCGGCTCGTCGGGCCGGACGGATGGCCTACTACCGCCTGGACGACGCCCACGTGCGCATGCTGTTGGACCTGGCTCTCACCCACCAGGACCATACCCTGGCGCTCCATCCCGAGCAGTGAGGGCCACGCCGGACGCCGCCGAGGGGAGCACCCCCGCCCGCGCCGGGACCAACGGCATCCGGCGGGGGGCCCGGTTGGAGGTTGCCACCATCGGCTGGGACGCCGCGGAGGCCCTGGTCGCCATCGCGGCCGGGGCCCTGGCCGGTTCGGTCTCGCTCACCGGCTTCGGCCTCGACTCGGCGATCGAGGTCCTCGCCGCCTCCTTGGTGCTGGCGAGGCTGCGGACCTTCCTCGGTGGTGGGGCACCCGATGAGGGCCGGGAGCGCCGGACGCTGCGCGTGGTGGCCGCCACGTTCTTCGCCCTGGCCCTCTATCTGGTGGTGGACGGGGCGTTCGCTCTGGCCACCGGCGCCCGCCCCGCCACCTCGCCGGCCGGCATCGCCGTCACCGCCGCCGCCCTGGTGGTCATGCCCGCCCTGGCCCTGGCCAAGCGACGCACGGGCCGTCGTCTGGGTGGTCCTGGTGGGCGTCCCGAGGCCGGACGCCTCCTCGTGGCGGAGGCGTCCGAGTCCCTGGTGTGCGCCTCGCTGTCGGCCGCCACGCTCCTGGCCCTGGTTCTCAACGCTTCCCTCGGCTGGACCTGGGTGGACCCGGCCGCCGGCTTCGTGATCGCCGCCTTTGCCCTGCGGGAGGGCCGCGAGGCCTGGGGGGGTGAGCTGTGTTGCGACTGATCCGCCGCCGAGGCCACGACGGCGGGGAGGACCACGGCCATGGGGACCACGGCCATGGGGAAGGCCACGCCGGCCACTCCCACGGGGTGAGCGCGGAGGCCGACCGGCGCTATCTGGTAGGGGCCCTCTGCCTCATCGCCGGCTTCATGGCCTTCGAGGTGGTGGCCGCGGTGGTGTCGGGGTCCCTCGTCCTCGTCGCGGACGCCGGCCACATGCTCACCGACGCCGGGGCCCTGGCCGGCTCCCTCTGGGCCCTCCGCCTGGCAGCCCGCCCGCCCGGGGGAACGCTCACCTTCGGGCTCAAGCGGGCGGAGGTGCTCTCGGCCCAGGCCAACGGTGTGACCCTTGTCGTGATGGCCCTCGTGCTCGCCTACGAGGCCATCCACCGTCTCCTGGCGCCTCCGCCGGTGGAGGGCCTGGTCCTGGTGGTGGTGGCAGGCGTGGGCGTCGGCGTCAACCTGGCCGCCACCTGGTCCCTGGCCAGGGCCAACCGGGACTCGATGAACGTCGAGGGCTCGTTCCAGCACATCCTCACCGATCTCTACGCCTTCCTCGCCACGGTCGTCGCCGGCCTGGTGATCTTCTTCCTCCACTGGCGCTGGGCCGACCCGGTGGCCTCCCTGGTGGTGGTGGCGCTCATGCTGCGGGCGGGGTGGGGGCTGCTGCGGGACTCGGGGCGGGTCCTCCTCCAGGCCGCCCCAGACGCCGTCGACCTGGAGGAGGTCCGCCGCCACATGGCCGAGCTTCCCGAGGTGGTCTCGGTCCACGACCTCCACGCCTGGACCCTCTCCTCCAAGCTCCCCGTGCTCTCGGCCCACGTGGTGGTGAACGACGCCTGTCTGGCGGACGGGAGCAGCGGCCGGGTCCTGGACCACCTGCAGGCCTGTCTGGCCGACCACTTCGACGTGGAGCACTCCACCTTCCAGCTGGAGCCAGCGAGCCACCCCGAGCACGAGGTGCCCGACCACCGATGACCAGGACCGCTTGAGGCAACGATGTTCGAGTTCACAGAAACGACGGTGATCGGCGCGCCACCACCGATGGTCTGGGCGGCGTTGCAGGACCTGGATGGCTGGTGGCCGGCGTCCAATCCGGACCACGAGAGCCTCGAGCGACTCGATGACCGGGGCATCGAGGTCGGGGCCCGCCTCCGGATCAAGGAGAAGATCGCCGGCATTCCTGGCGAGGCGGTCGGTGAGATCACCGAGATCCACCCCTGCTCCTCGGTCACGTGGGAGGCTCCCAGGGCCCGCTACCACCTGCTGGGCTTCCCGTTCACCGTCGGAGAGGGGGTCACGTGGCGCCTCGAGGACCACGGCAGCGACGGCACCGGCCTGAGCGCCCATGTCTGGGCGACGTTTCCGGGCCGGCTGGGCCGCCTCCTTCAGTGGGTCTTCTCCCATGTCTTCGGTGGCATCGAGCGGGACCGTGAGCACACCCGCACAGAACTGAACTACCTGAAAGGGACACTCGAGGCAGGACAATGACGCGCTGGGCAGGCTGCAGGGCCGGTGAGCCACGCTCGGGTCACCGGTCGGTGGTGGTCCCGGTGATCAGGAGCGGCCCCCGGAGGGGCCGACGCACAGGGCCCGGAACCCGGGTGGTGGCTGGGCCCAGGGGTCCCAGGATGGAAGCCGGTGCGCGACAGCGGCGGTGGCGGCCCTCCTGGGCTGTCCCGGCGTGGCCCACCAGTGGACGTTCCCCGCCTCGACCTCGATCAGGTGGGGTGAGCGCCGGCGTCGTCGAGAAGTCCCAGGCGTCGCCGCAGGGCCCACCGTCAACCCCGCGCTGGCTGCCCGGTCCACCTGGGACCGAGGACCGGGTGTTGGCGACACGGCCCCGGGTGCGCACCGTGCCGGCCAGTGCGCCCGGTCCCATCTCCGAGCGAACCGCTTCGGTGCCACCGCCTCGATCCCCCTCTACCGCCGACCACGGACCTCGCCGAGGATCCACCTCCGCGCTCACTGGGGCCCGGGCGCCACCACCGGCCGCGGGCAGGGTCGTGGGTGACCAGGGCCACCATGCCCGGGACCAAGCTCGGGGGATCGTCGTGGGGGATGCCCCGTAGCGCGGAGCCCGGTTCGTCCCACGGAGTCCCCCAGGGCACCAGGTCCCTCCGCCAGCGAGCCGTCGTGGCGGGGGCCCCCAGCTACGGGGCCTGCCGTCGAGTTGGGGAGGCGCTCACGGTGCACGCTCCCGATGGGCGCCGATGACGTGGGCGCCCCCGGTGGACGGCCTCATGCCCAGGTGCACCCCGAGCACCACGAACCCGATCGCTCCGCACACCAGGCCCAGCCCGGCCAGGCCCAGGCCCAGGCCACCCACGGCGAGCGCCCCCACCAGCAGCGGCCCCCCGGCGTCGCCCAGCTCCCTGCCCACCTCGGCGGCACCCATGGTCTGGCCCAGGCGACCCTCGGGGGAGGCCTCCGCCACGGCGGCGAAGCCGAGGGGGGTGGCGAGGCCCACCCCTGTTCCCACCACCGCGGCTGCCACCACCAGCGCGGCGATGCCGGGGACCACGGCGGCCAGGACCAGGCCCGCGCCGGCGAGCACCACCCCCCAGCCGGCACCGCTGGTCCCCTGCAGGCGCCCCGCATCCCGGGCCCTGCCCACCCGGGGCTGAACCAGAGCGGCCACCCCGGCCAGCACCGAGACCACCGCCCCGGTGGCGATGGGGCCGAGATGGTCCCGGGCCCCGACCACGGGGAGGAACCCCACCCCGGCGGCGAGAGCGGCCGTCGCCCCCCCCAGGGTGGCCACCGGGCCGAAAAAGCCCGGACGGGTGAACCGTCGGGCAAGGCCCGCCACGGTCTCCCGGCCCCTCGGGGTGGCGGGCACCGACGGCACCCGGAGGGCGACCACCACCCCCACCCCCGTCGCCACCAGGGCGAGCAGGCCGAAGAGGAGCGGGTAGCCCCCCGCCACCACCAGGGCCCCGCCCACCAGGGGCCCGGACAGATAGCCCAGCCCCTTTGCCATGCCATAGGACCCGAAGGACCGCCCCTGGCCACCCTGGCGGCCGGCCGTCGCCACGAGCGCCCCCGCCGCCGGCGAGAAGGCGGCCGCCCCGATCCCCTGGCCCAGGCGGGCGACGCCCAGGAGACCCGGGTCCCCGGCGGCGACGAAGCCGACCGAGGCCAGGGCGAAGGTGCCCAGCCCCAGGAGCAGGACGGCCTTGGCCCCCACCCGGTCCACCAGGTGGCCGAAGACCGGCTTGAGCACCACCTCCGCCCCGTCGTAGACGGCCAGCAGCACGCCGAGCTCCCACAGGGTGGCGTGGAGGCCCGAGCCGTAGCGGCCGAGGTTGGCTGCCACCGCATGCGCGCCGAAGGCGGTGACGAAGCCCGCCCCGTACAGGGGAAGGAGGGGGACCCGGGGCGAGGCGGCCGGGGCAGGCCTCCTGGTGCTCACCGGAGCACGCCGGGCGTCTGCATGCTGAGTACGATATCAGAATGTATCCTGTGTTACTCTCTCATTCGTAGCAGAACCGGGAGTTCCACATTGCACCAGGGGCCACTGCGTATCGGGGGACGGAGGTGAACTGGCGGGTGGTCACCTACCGCCTGTCCACCGAGGCGTCCCGTCACCGGGTGGCCATCTGGCGGGAGCTGCGCAAGGCCGGGGCGGTCTCCCTCCAGCAGGCCACCTGGGCCCTTCCCACCGGGCAGGGCTTCGACGAGGCGGTCACCCGGGCCCGGGAGCTGGTCGAGCGGGCCGACGGGCAGCTCCTGGTGTTCGACGTGGTTCCCGATCAGCAGAGCGCGTCGGCCCTGGAGGCCCTCTTCACCGTGGAGCGGGAGGCCGAGTGGGCCGAGTTCCTGAGCGAGTGCACCAAGTTCGAGGCGGAGGTGGCCAAGGAGATCGAGATCCAGAAGCTCACCCTGGCCGAGCTGGAGGAGGAGGAGCACAGCTACGACCGCCTGCGCCGGTGGTTCCGGGAGCTGCGGGGACGGGACCTGTTCCGCTCCCCCTCCGCCGAGGTGGCCGAGCGGCGGCTGAAGGACTGCGGGGAGGTGGTCGAGGACTTCGGCGAGCGGGTCTTCGCCGCCCGGGAACAGCCCCGATCGCCCGCTTCCGACCGGACGCCACCGACCTGACGGGCGCCCGGCCATGTCGATGACCACCTCGTGGTCCAACGGCGGCCTTGGCAGTGGCCGCTCGTCCCCTGGCGCTGGACGCCGGGGCGCCTGCCATGGTCGCGTCGCCGTCGTGGTGCGTTCCGCCTCCACGGCCCGGCCGCCGGATGGTCGGGAGCCCGCGTGCTGCCTGCCATCGGGGCCCGGGCTGGGGTCGCTCGCCGCTGTGGCCGCGTGGTCCGGCTCGCCGACACCAGACGACCGGGCGCTTCCGTCGACCGAGCGCCCGTGGTAGTCCTGTCTCGGAGCGCGGCCGGTGGTCGTGGACGGTTACGCCTGAGGGAGTGGTTGCGCTGGTCGGCGTGAACGAGCCCGGGCCCGAGCGGCCAGGAGCGGCCATCGGGGCGGTGCTGCGGTGCCTGGTCACGAGCTTCCGCCTGCTGGCCGAGCGCCGGATCCACCTCCGGCCCGAGTTCGTGGGTCGTCGCCTCGGCTTCGCCGACGGGACCTCGGCCACGGTCTACCGGGAGACCGTTGTCGACCGGGGCAGGGTCGACGAGCCCGCCTTCCTGGCGGTCGCGTTCCAGTTGCGTCTGGTGCGGGGCGCCTTCCTGCACTGGCTGTTCCGGCGGGAGAGCCTTCTGAACACGCCGTTGTTCGTCGGGTTTCCCGGGTTCGTTTCCAAGCTCTGGGTGGCCCACGATGAGCGCGGCGTCTACCGGGGTCTCTACCAGTGGGACGGGCCTGACCGGGCGGTGCACTACGCGCGCTGTCTCTGGTGGGTCCTGGCCCTGGTGTGTCGGCCGGAGTCGATCCGCTACCAGGTGCTGCCCGGTGGATGGCGGGACGAGGTGGTGGAGACGCCGGGCCGGTTGCTCGAGGAGCCACGGCACCCGACGGCGCCCTGGTGGTGGCCTGCAGATCCCCGGTCTTGACCCGTCCCCCGCTCGAGCGGGGGCCATCCGCCCACCTGGCTGCCACGTCGGGCGTCACGGGCCGTCGGTGACCTGTGGCCCTCGTCGGGGCGGCCGGTGCTCCCGCCCGTCAACAAGGGGGTGCACGGTGCCCGGTCGACTGGGCCGCCCGGGGACGGAGGGGGCCGGGGTCCGGCGGCGGCCGCCGACAGGCGGCAGAAGGCGCACACCTCGGCGGTGGTCGGCGCCCCGCAGCGTGTGCAGGGGGACAGCTCCTCGCGCTCCAGGGCCGCCTCGGGGGGAACGCGGGTCACCCCCGCTCGAGGAACCCCCGGTAGAAGGCGGCCCTGGAGCCCGGCGAGGCCTGCTCCCAGGGTTGAGCGCCTGGTTGTACCGCAGATGGCGGTTGCCGGTGGCCATCGGGCGCTCCTCCACGACGTCGTCGACGCCCCGGAGGACGCGGTAGGCCGCGGTCTCCCGGTCCCCAGGCGCACAGGGGTTTGACCTTTTTGGGGAAGCCGTTGGCCGCGGGCAGGACCGGTCGCTGGCGACCCAGGTGGTCGGTCGCCCGTCGCAGCACGTTGCCGAGGCTGCCGACCACCGGCCACACCGTGGTCCGACCCCGTCGATCGATCGGCGCCGGCGCCGACGTTCCCCGTGGCGATCCCGCTGCGGCGGGGTGGGATCGCTTGACCCCGTGGGCGGCCACCGGCACACTCGCCAGGGTGACGGCGGCCGAAGGGCCCGTGCCGGTCCTCCGCTTCCGAGAGATGCGCCTCGGCGATCTCGGGCTGGTGACCGAGTGGCTCGACAGGCCCCACGTCGCCCGGTGGTATCTGGCCGGTTCCTCCGTCGGGCGGGAGACAGCCGAGCTCCGGGAGAGCATCGTCGGCACAGGGGCGGTCCATGCGCTGATCGTCGCCGAGATGGATCGCCCCGTCGGCTGGTGCCAGTGGTACCGCTGCGGCGACGACCCGGAGTGGGCGTTCGAGGTCGGCGCCGAGCCGGGCGACGTCGGCATCGACTATGCCATCGGGGAGCCACATCGGATCGGCAGGGGCGTTGGAACGGCGCTGGTTGCCGGCGTCGTCCGGATCATTCGCCGGCAGCGTCCGTCTGTCGGTGTGGTGGCGACCCCCGATGGGCGCAACATCGCGTCCCGGCGAGTGCTGGAGAAGAACGGGTTCCAGCTCCTCGGGGTGCGAGCTCTCTCGTCCGAGCCCACCGACGATGACATGGCCATCTACCGTCTGCCCCCCCCGGCCGGCCCCTAACGGACGCGCGCTACGGCGGTGGCTGCTCAGCGACCGGCTCAGCGGCCGCGTACCGGGCCAGGAGCCGCCGCCCGATGCGGGCCAGCTCGTTCCGCACGGCAGCCGGGCTGAGGACCTCCACGTCCTCGCCGAGGGTGGCCAGTTCGGCGGCGGCGAGCTCCGGCGTGGGGAACCGGATCACGACCACCTCCCGTCCGTCGCCCCCGGTGCCGACCTCGTCGATCGGCCACCAGGCCCCGATGACCTCCAATCTGCGACGGCCGGCGGGGGTGACCGCCACCTCTGTGGCCACCGGCGTTGGAGTGCGTCGGGACAATCCCAGCTGCACGTCGGCCCACACGCGGGCCAGGTCGAAGCCGGCCGGGCGTTCGGCGGTCTCGTCGGTGACCGTCACGGCCCGGACCCGGGACAGGCGATAGGTGCGCAGCCCCGTCGGTCCCCCGGCGAGCAGGTACCACACCCCCCGCTTGCAGACCAGCCCGTAGGGATGGAGCCGGCGGTCCTCTGCGGGCCGGCCGGGCGGCTCGTAGCGAAGCACGACCTGGCGGCCGTCGCAGACAGCTCGGCGCAGGGCCTCGAGGTGGGCGCCGTCCGCGCCGGCCCCGTGGTCCCGGGTCGGCGGCGTCGGGCCCCAGCGCGAGCTGTCCACGAGTATCGCCGACCCGGCGGCGGTCGCGTGGGCCCGCAGAGGTTCGGGGAGCGCGGCCAGGAGCTTTCGTCTGACCGCCGCCAGACCCTGTCCCACCTCCTGGCCCAGCTCACCCGTGGCACCAGGGGCCGTCGCCAGGAACAACGCCCGGGCCTCGTCCGTCGTCAACCCGCTGAGGTCGACACGGTGGCCGCCGAGGAGCTCCCACCCGCCGTTTCTCCCCCGTTGGGCGTACACGGGCACACCGGCCGCGCACAGGGCATCGAGATCACGGCGGATCGTGCGCTCCGAGGTCTCCAGCCGCTCGGCCAGATCGGTGGCGGTGAGCCGCCCGTGCACCTGGAGCAGCAGGACGATGGCCACGAGCCGATCGGCACGCACGGGTGAGAAGCGTACCGAGAAACCGGACACGGGGTGGCCTGTTTCCGGGCGCATCATGTCGCTAGCGGTCCGATGACCGATCCTCCAGGAAGGAAGAAACGATGACCATTCGAGATGCTCGCTCGGCCCTCTACGCCGCCTACCGGCTCGCCGCGGACGTGGCCAGCCGGATCCGCTCGACCCAGCTCGAGCTGGCGACCCCGTGCCCCGCGTTCGACGTGGCCGCCCTGGTCGACCACCTGGTTGGTGCCGGCGAGCGAGCGGTGGCCCTGGGGCGGGGTGAGACGCCGACCGGGGAGGACTTCCCCCATGTGGCGTTGGCGGAGGCCCCCGACCACCTCCGCCGGGCCGGACGGGACGCAGCGGCCGCGTGGGCCGACGACGGTCGTCTGGCGGCCACCATCACGATGCCCTGGGGCGAGAGCTACACCGGGAGCGATCTGGTGGACATGTACCTGGCCGAACTGGCGACCCACGCCTGGGATCTGGCGACCGCCACGAACCAGCACCTCGGCGACGAGGAGCTCGCCGCCACCGCCCTGGAGGCGGCGCGGGCCATTGTGCGTCCCGAGTACCGCAACCTGGCCGGTGAGGGGTCGCCGTTCGGTTCGGAGGTCGAGGCGCCGGCTGGGGCCACCGCCTGGGAGCGCCTGGCTGCGTTCATGGGTCGTCCCCCCAGGAGGGTCCTCGTCTGAGCGGTGCCTCCCCCTGGCGGCCCACCGGGGGCAGGGCCGACCCCTGCCCCCGGTCAGGGTCTTGTCCCATGGGCACCAGGAGGTGCCCCGGCGTGCGGCCGACCTGGCGGCCGGTGGCCTCGGGGGCCCGGGGACCGGCGAGTGTGGGCCACCTCCGACTGTCTCCGATTCCCGGAAGGCCCCCGTCCCGGGAACCCGGCGCAGCTCCGAGTGGACCCGTCCGCGGGAGGGTCGCCACGGTCTCGCAAGGACGACCGCGCACGGGGCCGGGTTGCCCGACAGCGCGGTCACGCCGTACCGGGCATGTCGCGCGGGGCCAACCCGCCGGCAACTGGCGCCGGGTCCCCTCCCCTCCGGGTGCGTGGCGACCTGGCGTGGTCCTCGTTGCGGGAACCTCCCGGGTGAGCGAGCGATCACGGAGGGTGTGCGGCGCCCGCACCCTCCGGCCGCTCGTCGGCCCCGTGCCCACCGCGGCGGAGAGGGCGACGCCTCGGGCCGCCGGCGAGCGGGCCTACTGTGAGGGCCGTGGCATCGTCGTGGGCAGCGGAGGCGGCCAGCGCTATTCGATGGTTCGAGGACGAGCTGGCCCGTCGGTCGGCGACGTCGGTGGTGGACACCAGCGCCGGCTTCACCGTGCTCGACGCCGCCAACCCCCGTGTGTATGAGCACAACCGTCTGGTCGTCACCCGGTGGGCGCCGGCGGGCGCGGTCCTGGGGGAGGCGGAAGAGGTCCTGGGGGAGGCCGGCCTCGGCCACCGACGCATCGATGTGATGGACACCTCCCTTGTGCCCGCCCTCACCGGACCCCTGCTGGCGGGCGACTACGACCTGCAGATCCTGGCGGTGATGGTTTGGGGCGGCCCGGCGCCCGAGCGGGATGGGGCCTCCGTGGAGGAGGTCGGGCTTGCTGAGGCGCAGGCCGTCACCGCCTCGGTATGGCGACGCCAGCTGCCCGGGGCGACCGAGGAGGTCGTCGCCCAGCTGGTGGGGCGCTTGTCGGTGGTCGAGGCGGCCTGTTCGGCCACACACCTGGCCGTGCGCCGAGAGGGCGAGGTGGTGGCGTCGTGCCACCTGTACCGGCTCGGAACGGTCGCCGAGATCGATGCCGTGGCGACAGAGCCCGCCTGGCGTGGACAGGGCCTGGCGAGCGCCCTGGTGCTGGATGCGGTCGCCAGGGCGGTGGGCAGCGGGTGCGAGGTGGTGTTCCTCCGCGCCGACACCGGAGACTGGCCGCGGCGCCACTACGCCAGGCTGGGGTTCGTCGAGGTGGGCCGGGAGCACCAGTTCGTGCGCCCGGATCCGGCCAGCGATGTCGAGTCCCGCCCTGGGGAGGACGAGGGGCCAGCGCCCCGCAGCTGAGGGTGGTGCCGATGACCGCCCCCGAGGGCGTGGTGGTGGCCACGCCGCCCACCTCGACTGGACTCGGGCGGACGCCGCCAGGCGCCGGACACCGGGTGGCCATCGCGGCACCGGCGGAGGATGACGGGCCGGGCGCTCGGACCGTTGGGGTGCGGGCGGCGTCCGGCCCGGCCGGGGTCGACGCCCCTCGGGATCTCGACCGGGCGGGAGGGCCACAGCTAGGGTCGGGGCCGTGAGCAGCGCGAACGATCGTCGACAGCACGGGTGACCAGGCTCCACGCGGCGGCTCGCCTGGCACTGGCGTGGGTCTTCATCAGAGCCGGGTACGACGTGGTGCGTCGGCCCGAGAAGCCGGCGAGCACGGCCCGTCCGTTCCTGGCGGCGATCCGCTCCAGCTCGCCGGCCCCGGTTCCCGATGACGTGGCGGTCGTGCGCGCCAACGCCGCGGTGCAGATCGTGGCGGGGGCCATCCTCACCACCGGGCGCGTCCCGCGGGTCGCTGCCGGGCTCCTGGTGGCATCGCTGGTGCCGACCACCCTCGCCGGGCACGCCTTCTGGAACGTGGAGGAGCCCCTGCAGCGAGCGAACCAGCGCAACCACTTCAACAAGAACCTCGGGTTGATCGGCGGGTTGCTGCTGATGATCGCCACGGGGAAGCGCCGAGTGGTGTGATCCCGGGGTCCGGCGCCATGAGCCCTCAGATGGCCGGTGGCGTTGCGGGGGGAGGGCTCGGGGATGGCGGACCACAGGTGCGGGGGATAGCCGACAGGCCAGGTCGTGGCTCGGCGCCCCGGATGTGCCACGGTCGCAGCGACTGGCGGGTCCGTCACCCGGCGAGGGCCCGAGCCGACCGGTGTGGGTGGCGCCCTCTCCCGCCTTGAGCCCCTGGCCACCCGAGGGCAGCCGATGTCAGCCCGGAGGACGAGGCGGGTATCGGCCGGGCTCTCCCGGGTCCCGGGCGCGGTGGCGACGGGCGGTGAGCCGCCCCCCGCCCGTGCCCCGGCCGTGGCCCCGCCGACCCCCCTTCCGGCGGAGGAGCCAGAACGGCGACGGAACGTGGCGGGGCCTCGACCCGAGAGCTCGGCCGGGCCGGTGTGGCCCAGGCCGCGACCACGAGGTCCTCGATGGGCACCGGTGGCCCCCGCGACACCACGTCCCGGGTCTCCCCGACCCTCGTGACGGCCAGGCCCCCACGAGCGGCGGCGACGTCCCTCTCGGCTGACACCAGGCGCCGGCGGTTCGTCCCCGTCCTTGTCGCCAGCCCGGTACGGCCCACCACCACGGGGTCCGGTGGGCGGTCGCCAACCCGAGGGAGGCCCGGGCGGGTGACCGCCGAGGCACCCGTTTGCCCGCTCAGCCCCGCCCACGTTGCGCCAGGCGCACCAGGCGACCCACGTTGACGGTCCAGCCCACACCGAAGGCGTGGGGCACCAGGATCCTCGGGTCGTCGGGAGACCAGACGGCGGCACGGAACCGGTGGAAGGTCGGCCGCCGCAGGTCGTAGGGCACGGTGCCGGCCACCTTGCCGACCCATTGCCGGTCGCTGGCCGGCTTGCGGAGCTCCTCGGCCACCGCCCCTGCCACCAGACCCAGTGCCACCACCAAGGAGATGACCCGGGTCACGCGTCGTTGCCGTCTCACGCCCATGACAAGACTCCACGTCGATCACGCTGCCGTTCCCATCGTGGCCCTGCGGAGGGGCCACTGCCACACCGGGGGCCCGCCGGGCGCGGCGGCGTCCTTGCCGGCAACGGGGGCGGGCTGGTCGACATCGTGGCCCCGTCGCAGGTCGCGGCGCCCACCCATCTGGAAGGATGAGGAAGCTGTGGGGAGGAACCGCCACCGCCGGGACCGTTTCGGTCCCCTCTACCGGCTGGTGCACGCCGGCGCACTCGCCGGCCGCCGCCAGCTGGTCACCGTCCTGGGGGGACCGGAGCGGACACGGGTGATCGTCGTGCTCGCCTGCGTGCTGGCGCTGGCGAGCGCGGACACCGCGACGGTGGGGGCCTCGGCCATCGAGCTGCGGCACGCCCTACGGATCAACAACACCGAGATCGGGCTGCTGGTGGCGGTCACCTCCGTGGTGGGGGCGGTCTTCTCCCTGCCGTTCGGGGCGCTGGCGGACCGGGTCCGCCGCACCTGGATGCTCGCCGGCGCCGTGGTGGCCTGGGGGGCGGGCATGGTGTGGAGCGCCACGGCCGGGTCCTTCGGCCAGTTGCTCGTGGCGCGCCTCTTCCTGGGGGCGGTGATGGCCGCGGCCGGGCCGGTCGTGGCCTCCCTGGTCGGGGACTGGTTCCCCGGGGGTGAGCGGGGGAAGATCTACAGCTACATCCTCACGGGCGAGCTGGTGGGCGCCGGGGTCGGCTTCGCGGTGACCGGGGACGTCGCGGCCCTGTCGTGGCGGGCGGCGTTCGTCCTGTTGGCTGTGCCCGCGTTGGTCCTGGCGTGGTTGGTGTTCAGGTTGCCGGAGCCGGCTCGGGGAGGGCAGGGGGCCCTGCTGGCTGCCGAGAGCGGGGACACCCCGACCGACGACCGACAAGGTGGAGCGACCCGGGGGACCGACGAACCCGAGGTCACCGACGCCCAGCGCCTGGCGCTGGCCCGGGGCGTCTCCCCTGATCCCCGGCTGGCTGCCCGAGCCTGGCCGCGTATGGGGTTCGTGGCTGCGGTGCGCTACGTCCTCGCCGTGCGGACCAACGTGGCGCTCATCGTCTCGAGTGCCTGTGGCTACTACTTCCTGGCGGGTGTCCAGACCTTCGGCGTGGAGTTCGCGACCGCCCAGTACCACGTGTCTCAGGTCGTGGCCACCCTCCTGCTGCTCGTGCTGGGCGGCGGGGCCGTGGCCGGGGTGCTCGTCGCCGGACCATTGGGCGACACCCTCCTGCGCCGGGGGCGCCTCGCAAGTCGTGTGGTGGTGAGCGCCGTGGCGACGGCGGTCACCGTGGTGTTGTTCGTCCCCGCCCTCGTCACCCGGAGCGCGCTGGAGGCGCTGCCCTACCTGGTGTTCGCGGCGGCGGCCCTGGCGGCGCAGAACCCGCCCCTGGACGCTGCCCGCCTCGACATCATGCCCTCGTGGCTCTGGGGTCGCGCCGAGGGAGTGCGCACCACGCTGCGCACCGGCGCCCAGGCGCTCGCCCCGTTGCTGTTCGGCGCCGTGTCGGACTACGTCTTTGGTGGCGGGCATGCCGGTCTGCGCTGGACCTTCATCGTGATGTTGGTGCCCCTGAGCGCCAGCTCGGCGATCCTGTTCCGGGCGGCACGCCGCTATCCGAGGGACGTGGCCACCGCCGCCGCCGCCCAGACCGCCGCCGGCCCGGTGGGCGAGCAGCCCCCGGATCGCCCTCGGTCACCCCGGCACCGTCCCTGACCCGCCCGGAGGGTTCTCGGGACCCGGGTGGCACACCTCTGGCCCCTGCGGCGGGCACGATCCCGACGGTGGACGGTGCTCGCCGCCAGGGTGTGGCAACTGGGGACAACCTGTGGACGGAAAGCCCGGCCGGGTGGGATCGGCGAGCGTCGAGGAAACGGCGGTGCACCACGCCCGGTGCGCCGCTGCCGGCCACCGTCCCCCCGCCACCGGGGTGACCGTGGCCGGTCGCAGCCTGGCCAGGCTCCTCGAGCCCTCGGCAGGGACCAGGCGGTGCCCCCCGTCGGGGGCGTGGCCGAGCGCCTTTCGATCAGGCCCGCGACGCCGCCCGCGCCCCCCGGCAGGCCCCCCTGGTCAGCGGCGGGCGGCCACCGCGGCAAGGGCCTCCCCGGCCGCCTCGACGCAGTGGTCGAGGTCCTGGGCGGTGATGACCAGGGGCGGGCAGAAGGCAAGGGTGGAAGCGCCCACCGGGCGGGCGATCACCCCCCGGGTGAGGAGCTCGTCGCGCACCGAGACGGCGTCGACGCCCTCGCCCAGGCCCAGGGCCCAGATGGCGCCGTCCCCCCGGGCCTCGAGGGCGGCGTCCTTGTCCACCAGGGAGGAAAGGCCCCGCCCGAGGCGGGCGCCCATCTCCCCCGCCGCCTCGAGGAGGCCCTCCGAGGCGAGGATGGCCAGGTTGGCCAGGGCGGCGGCCGAGCCGGTGGGGTGGCCGGCGTAGGTGTTGCCGTGGCGGAGGACGAAGGAGGGATCGGCCTCCAGGGGGCCCCGGGCGCTTTCGCCCACCAGGACCCCCCCGACGGGCTGGTAGCCCGAGGTCACCCCCTTGGCGAAGGTGACGAGGTCGGGGCGCACCCCGTAGTGCTCGGCCCCCCACCAGGTCCCCAGCCGGCCGAAGCCACAGATCACCTCGTCCAGGATCAAGAAGGCGCCGTGGCGGTCACAGACCCGGCGAAGCCCCCCCAGATAGCCAGGCGAGGGAGGGTAGACCCCCCCGGCGCCCACCACGGGCTCGGCGATGACCGCGGCCAGCCGTGGCCCGAGGGGCCCGCCGGGGGCGTCCCCGTCCTCGAGGAGGGCCTCGAGGCCGGGGAGGTCGTCCCGGCCCACCTGGACCACGTCGGCGAGGAGGGGGCCGAAGCCCTCCTGGTTCGCCGGGAGCCCGGTCGCCGACATGGCCCCGTAGGTGACCCCGTGGTAGGAGGGGCGCCGGCTCACCACCACCGAGCGGGCGGGGTCGCCGGCCCGGGCGTGGGCGGCCCGGGCCAGTTTGATGGCGGTCTCCACCGCCTCTGAGCCCCCGCTGGTGAGGAACACCCGGGCGCCCGGCATGGGGGCCAGGTCCGAAAGCTCCTCACAGAGGCGGTCGGTGGGGGGGTTGGCGAAGCGGTCGAAGGTGTGGAACCCGGCCAGGGTGGCCGCCTGGTCGGAGATGGCCCGGGCGATCTCCCCCCGCCCGTGGCCCACCTGGCAGTACCACAGGCTGGCCAGGGCGTCGACGTAGCTCCGCCCCTGGTCGTCGACCACCCTCGCCCCCTCCCCCGAGACGATGGAGAGGTAGGCCGAGGCCGGCGCCGCGGGGGACGCGTAGGGGTGGAGCTGGGCAGGTGGGCGGCCCTTGTCCCGGGGGGCGGTGGGGGTGGGTTCCATGGCGCCCATGGTGGCACGGGCGGGGGAGGGGGGAGCGAGGCGGCCGGCGGCCGGTTCTCCCGAGACGCCCTGCCTGCCCGGGCCGGGGCTCGGTGCTCGGCACACACGTCTCCGGCCGGGACCCCGCCTGTCCACGGTCGGGCCGGGGACGTGGGCGTCGGGGCGTTCGTGTCCTTCAGGCGAACATGGCGTGCAGCTGACGGGCCGTGCCCTCGCCCACCTCCTGTTGCACGAGTTCGTTCGGACCGATGTAGATCTGGATGATCTTGGTGTCCCGCATGTACTTCTCGACCCCACCGTCGACGCTGTAGCCCCTCGAGCCCATCAACTGGACGGCCCGGGTCGTCACCTCCATGGCGGTATCGCTCGCGTACACCTTGGCCATCGACGCGTGGTGGAGGCTACGGCTGTTCGGTTGGGTGTTCAGCCATGCTGCGCGCCAGGTCAGGAGGCGTGCGGCGTCCAGTTGCCCGGCGGCCTCCCCGACCAGGTAGCGGACCACCGGATGGTCGACCAGGAGGGCGTCACCGGCCCCGCGATGGGCCAACCAGCCCAGCGCGGTCTCCAGCGCCGCCCGGGCGATACCGATGGCGATCGCCGCCGCCCCCACCCGGTTGTAGGCGAGGGTGCGCTGGAGGATCCCCATGCCCTCGCCGGGTCGGCCCAGCAGGTGGCTCGAGGGTACCCGGACGTCCTCGAGGAGGATCTCCCCGTTGCGGTCGCCGCTCATCCCCATCTTGCGCACCGGGGGGCCGACACTGACCCCTGGTCGGTCACGCTCCACCACCACCAGACAGGAACCGCTCTCGCCGGCGTGGCGGTCGGTGGTCGCCACCACCGTGTAGAGCGAGGCCACGTCGAAGTTGGAGGGCCACAGCTTGCGACCCCTGATCAGCAGCTCGTCGGCCTGGAACCGGACTTCGGTCTCCACCGTCCCCATCTTCAGATGGGGATCCTCGATTGCCGCGCCCCCGGTCGGCTCGGTCATGGCCATGCAGACCAGGAAGGGACGTTCCCGATCCGCGCACCGACGGAGCCAGGCGTCCCTCAGGTCTGGGCTCGCAGCCATCAGAATGGGCGTCTGGCCGAACCAGGAGGCTCCCACGGCGGTAGCGATGCCACCGTCCGCCGCTCCCAGCTCCTCCAGCGCGAGCACGCAGTCGACGTTGTTGCCGCCCTCTCCCCCCAACGCCTCGGGCACGGGCAGTGCGAGGATCCCCCGGCGGGCCGCCTCGGTCAGTATGTCGTGGGCAACCTGGCCATCGGCGTAGGTCTCATCGATGCGACCCACACGCGGCCTGATCGCCTCATCGGCGAAAGCTCGGACGCGCTCGCGCAGGGCACGCTGGGCATCCGACAAATGGAAGTCGAGCACCGGGGCAGAAGCTATCGCCGGCGGAATGGCCTGACAACAGTCCGTCACGGTCGCGCCCTCTTCTTTCGGGTTCCCCTCGGGGGGAGAGGGGTCTCATCGGCCTCACCGTGCCGCCCCGGCGGTCGACCCTGGCGAGGTCACGGTCGGCCCTCGGCGTATCGGCGGTGACCAGGCGGGTCCGCTCCCGTGCTGGCGCAAGGCGCCCGGACGCCCGGCGCTGGTGGTGTCGCCGCCCAGGTCCTCGAGGCGGGCGGCCGGAGTCCCGTGGGCGGGTGGACAGGGCGGTTCGGGAAGGATCGCACGCCGTGTGGCTCCTTCCCCCCATGTCGGGAGTGACCCGGGTACCTGGTCACCGACAACGGGCCGTTCGGGAGCCAGCCTCCCCGGGTAGGGCACGGTGGGCAACGGGTCCTCACCCGATCGACCGGCGACGGAGGAGACGATGGGGCAGACACAGACGATCGCCGTGCTGGGCACGGGCATCATGGGCGCGCCGATGGCCCGCAACCTCGCCAGAGCGGGCTTCGCCGTCCGTGCCTGGAACCGCACCCGGGAGAAGGCGGCGTCCTTGCACGAGGCCGGTATCGAGGTGTGCGACACGCCGGGCGGGGCTGTGGCGGGCGCGGCGTGTGCCATCACGATGGTCGGTGACGCCGACGCCGTGGAGGCCGTCATGCTCGGACCGGGTGGCGCACTTGAGCAGCCGCCGCCCGGGCTCCTGTGGCTCCAGTGCGCCACGGTCGGCGTCCAGGGTGCGGACCACTTCGCCAGTGTCGCCCAGGACCGCGACGTCGCCTTCGTCGACGCCCCGGTTCTCGGCACCAGGAAGCCAGCGGAGGACGGGACCCTCACCGTGCTCGCCTCCGGGGCCGAGCAGCTCCGGGAGCGCTGCCAGCCGGTCTTCGACGCCGTCGCCCAGAAGGTGTTGTGGGTGGGGGCGGCGGGGGCGGGCAGCCGGCTCAAGCTGGTGGTGAACAACTGGGTGCTGGCGGTGGTCACCGCCGTCTCGGAGTCCCTGGCCCTTGCCGAGGGGCTGGGCCTCGATCCCACCCTGTTCCTGTCCGCCATCGAGGGGTCGCAGCTGGACACGCCCTACGCCCATCTCAAGGGCCGGGCCATGATCAACCGGGAGTTCCCTGTCTCGTTCCCCGCCGCTGGGGCCTGCAAGGATGCCGGTCTGATCGTGGATGCCATCCGCTCCCGGGGGGTCTCGGGCGAGGTCGCCGAGGCGGTGCTGCAGAAATTCGAGCACACCGTGCAGGAGGGCCACGGGGATGCCGACATGGCGGCCGCGTTCCTGCACAGCCTCGGTGCCCTGGGGAACGGCTCGTGAGCGATCGACACGCTCGGACCGCCCCGTGGGTCCACGGGGTGCCCCCGAGCGCCGCGCTCCACCCGCACGGATGGGCGGCTCCGGGGTCGATCGGCGCCCGGGATCGGGACGCCCGCGGCTCCGGCCGGGCAGTGGTCGACCGGTCAGCGGTGGGGTGGTGTCGCCGCCTGGAGCCGGGGCCCGGTGGCCGGAGATCTGCGCCGGGGTTTCCCCCGCCTAGGGTCTGAGCGCCCGCAGGACCTGGCGAGCAGCGACGGTTCCCATCTCGTAGGTGACCGCCCGCCCCGCTCCCTCGATGCGCCTGAAGAGCCGGTCGCCGGACAACTCGGAAACGGCGTTGAGCCCGCTCAGGACCGCCTGTTTGGTCTGGTCCGTCGCCTCGTAGCCCATGTGGGCCAAGCCCTTCACCACCTCGTTGTGGGCGATGGGACCCGGTGCGGCGGCAGCGATCAGGGACAGGGCGTCCTTGGTGAGTTCGGCTGCCTGCTCCACCGCCTCGACCGGGCCCACGTGGTCCGGACGGGATTCGGTTGACGACAGCCATCGGCGGACCTTGCGCACGATTTCTTCGTGGGTCTCGCCTTCGAAGTACAGGGTCGGCATCGTTTCTCCCCCGTAGTGTGACACACCGGGGGATTCAGGGGCGGGCCTTCACGAGCCCGACAATCCGGGCCTCTGCCCTCGCTCCGCCAGGGGTCGGCGTGGTGGGTGCGTGCGCCCGCGCCGGTCGGTGCCCCGTCGCAGCAGCGATCGGCGCCGGTGCCCGGGGAGGGATCAGGTGAGGGTGAGCCGAGCGCCGCTCCTGGGGGGTCGGGGACGAGGACGGTCCCCCGGCGGGCCACCGTGTCGGGTGCCCCGGGCTGGCCCCGGCCAGGGCGTTGCCGGTGGGGCGTCCGCACCTCGGCCACCCGCCGGTGGTCCGCCTCCGTGTCGGCGGGGCATGGCCCGGAGCTGCGCCCCGGCCTGAACTCGGCGGGGCGCCGCCTGGCGTGACACGCCACCCGTGGTCGGGTCGGAGCGCCATTGGGTGGATGGTGGCCAAGGCCCGTCACGCCGTGCGCCGCAGCCAGTCGGTGATGCGGGCGTTGATGGCCGCCGGTTGCTCGACCAGCATGAAGTGCCCCACGCCCTCGATCAGCTCCGACTCGGAGCCCGGGCCACCGTAGGCACGCACCCGCTCGACCTGTTCGGGGGTCATGCCGTGGCAGCCGTCGGTCGTGCCGTGCAGGTAGAGCGTGGGCTGGGGGACGCTCCCACCCCAGGCGTCCTCCTGTTCCGCCGCCCATGCGGGTGAGCCGAAGCGGGTGGGGTCGAACTGGCCCCAGTAGTAGCCGAGCGCAGCGCGAAGATGCCGGGGATCGGCCAGGGCCTCGCGGAGGTGGGCCAGGTCCTCCTCGGCTGGATAGCCCGGTGACCAATCTGCCCAGATGTCACGTATGAAGGCAAAATCGTCCTGGCGGATGCGGTCCTCGATGATGTGTTGCATTTGGAAGAACCAGAAATAGAAGCTCTTCTTGATCTGGGGATAGGTGACCAGGTTCTCCCCGAAAATGTCGAGCGGGGGGATGTTGATGATGACCGCCCGGCCCCACAGCCCGGGAGCGCGGCTCAACGCCCCCCACGCCCCCACCGCCCCCCAGTCGTGGGCCACGAGCAGCGCCTCCGGACCACCGCCCAGCGCACGGGCGAGGGCCATCTGATCGGCGACCATGACGCTGGTGTGCACGTGGTGACGCAACGGGGGGAGCTCGGTGGGAGCGAACCCGCGGCCGAACGGAGCCACGGTATGGAACCCGGCGTCGGCCAGGGCGGGCAGCAGGTGCCGGTAGGTGAAGGGGGTGTCGGGGAACCCGTGCATGCACAGCGCCAGTGGGCCCCTGCCCATCTCGAGGTAGTCGAAGGTGATCCCGTTGGCTGCGATCCTGCCTCGCTGGAAGTCGGGCACGATGCACCTCCTTGTCGTCTTGGCGATGATGCCCCCCAGGCGTCGCCCCGCGGGGGCGCAGCGGCGCTGACCCGACCAGCTCCCCCAAGCGGGCCGCCGGCCGCGGTCGGGGCGCGCCGTCCCCGACGACCCGAGTGGGTTCGATCGCCGGAGGGGCGGCGATCCACGTCGGGTGGCTGGGCTCCCCCTCCTGGCGTCATCACAACCCCATCGCAACGGCCAGACCGGCGGTCAACAAACCGAAGAGCACCACCATGCCAGCCACGAAGGCGAGCACCTTGGCGGGCACGGAGCGACCCACCATGGCCAACGACGGGAGGCTCAGGGCCGGCAGGGTGATCATCAACGCGCCGGCGCCGGCGGCACCCAGGCCGAAGGTCATGAAGGTCTGGATGATCGGGATCTCTCCGGCGGTGGGGATGACGAAGAGGGTGCCGGTCACGGCCAGTACCAGGACCAACCAGACCGTGTGACCGACGGCGGGACTCATGGCGGGGAAGAACAGCGCACGAGCCGCTCCCAGGCCGAGGACGATCACGGCGTACTCGGGCAGGAGGCCGATGCACAACCGGCCCAGTGTTGCCACGTAGCGGACCGCGAGGGGCCGGGGGTCGGTGGTGAGGGCCTGGGCCACGGCCCGATTCGCCTGCTCGGGCGGGGCTTTCTCTCCGAAGAGGCGCTCGGCCATGGTGGCCACCCCGAGGACCAGCGCCAGGCCCACCACGATCCGCAGCACCGCCCAGCGCCAGCCGAGCACGAAGGCCATGAACACGATGGTGGCGGGATTGATGACCGGGTTGCCCAGCCAGTAGGCCATGGTGGCCCCCACCGACGCCCGGCTCCGGGCCAGGCTCACCGTGGTCGGGGCCGAGCAGCAGGTGCACATCATCGACGGCACCGACGCCAGGCCGGCCACCGCGGTCGACCGCCAGCCGGCTCGCCCGAGAGCGCGCAACAGCCAGTCGCGGGGGAGGAGCTCCTGGACGCCCGCCGCGACGAGGAGGCCCACAAGGAGGGCGGGCCAGATGTCCAGGGCGTAGTACCGGGCGTAGCTGAGGGCCGCGTGCCAGCCGCCGGGTGCCGCCCCGCCGTGGCCGGAGACCGCCGAGGCGCCCAGGGAATGGGTGGACGCCGCGGTGAATGCCTTGTGCCAGTAGGGGTGCCACTTCACCAGGTACGTGCCGACGACGGCGACGATGATGAACACCGTCACCGCCGCTGCGGCATACCACCAGGCCCGCCGTCGGCTGGCAACGCCGGGGAGCGCGTCGGCCCGCCGAATGGGCGAGGGGGCGGAAGGCAACGAGTTCATGGTTCTCCTGACACGGGTTGGCCAGCCGGGGCCGGTACGCTACCCCGGCTTTGGAGAGGAAAGGGACGGACCACGCCGCCCCGCCCGGCTCCCCGGAGGACCCTGGGAACCGTCGCCCCTCGCCCCGCCCTACCGGCCGACGACGCCGAGCGCTCGGCAGCGATGCATCCTCACGTCCCCTGCTCGTGACCGACGGTTGCGGGCCAGACGCTATCCCCGGGGCGGATGGGGCGCCAGACCCGAGATCGGGATCATCCGGGGGATGAGGCGCACGAGAGGACGGCCATGAGAACCGGCCCGGCCCGGCGTGCGAGCCGGGCCATGGTCCTCCACCGGCGACCGCGGGCCTCGCCGTCCGGTCGGTCGAGCCTGACC
>DASQQH010000509.1:0-4865 GCA_035643555.1 Acidimicrobiales bacterium
CGGCGCTGTGGTCGACCTGTGCCGCCACCGCCCGGTGGGCGTCGGCGCACGCCTCGCCGACGGCGGTCTCGTTGAGGTCGTCCAGGACGGCCGAGGACGCCAAGGCGTACCAGTCCTCATAGCACGGGCCCGTTCCTGCCACCCAGGACGCCCCGTCCACCCGCAGCGTGCTCGACCCGAGCAGGCCTCTCGGCCGGGCACCGGCGAGGGCCCGGTGGAACGCCACCAGATCGGCCTCGTAGGCGGTCCTCGATGTGGTCGCCACCGGACGGTGCCAGAAGACGTAGGCAAGCATGGTCCAGTGTGGCCCGGCCCCCGGTCACCCTGCCCGGGCCCGCCGCCAGGCTGGTCAGCCACCGATCCAGCGCCCGTGGCCGGTCCGCACCACCGCTAGGCTGGCTGGCCGTGGCCGAGCAGTCCTACCACTCCCTCTACCGGCGCTACCGGCCGCAGCGTTTCGGGGAGGTCCGGGGCCAGGAGCACGCCGCCACCGCCCTTCGCAACGCCGTGCGCCAGGGCCGGGTGGCCCACGCCTACCTGTTCAGCGGCCCCCGGGGGACGGGGAAGACCTCCACCGCCAGGATCCTGGCCAAGGCCCTCAACTGCCAAGCCCCGGACGAGGGTGAGCCCTGCGGGCGTTGCCCCTCGTGTGAGGCCGTCGCCCAGGGCACCTCGCTCGACGTCCACGAACTGGACGCGGCCTCGAACAACGGTGTGGAGGCCATGCGTGAGCTGGTCTCCCGGGCCGCCCTCGGGACCCCGGGCCGCCACAAGGTCTACATCGTCGACGAGGTGCACATGCTGTCGGCGGCCGCCTCCAACACCCTGCTCAAGACCCTGGAGGAGCCGCCGGCCCACGTCGTGTTCGTCCTGGCGACCACCGATCCCCACAAGGTCCTGCCCACGATCCGTAGCAGGACCCAGCACTTCGAGTTCCGGCTCCTGCCGGGGGAGGTGCTGGCCGACCTGCTCCGGGAGGTGGAGGCCGACGCGGGCCTGGAGCTGCCCCCCGAGGCCGTGGCCCTCGCCGTGCGACGGGGGAACGGCTCCGCCCGGGACGCCCTGTCGGCGCTGGACCAGGTGTCGGCGGCCGGGGTGGTGGTCGACGACGTGGCCGTTCTCGACGACCTGGTCGAGGCCCTGTGCGAGCAGGATGCCGGTCAGGCCCTGATGGCCGTGGCCCAGGGCATCGAGGCCGGCAGGGATCCCCAACGGCTGGCCACCGACCTGGTGGAGCATCTCCGGCAGGGGTTCCTCAGCACCATGGCCCCCTCGTTGGTGGCCCTCCCTGACGAGGCCCGTGACAAGGTGGCCGGCCAGGCGGGGCGCCTGGGCCGAGCAGGTGTGGTCCGGGCCATGGAGGTCCTGGGCCACACGCTGATCGAGATGCGCGACGCCCTGGATCCCCGGGTCACCCTGGAGGTGGCGTTGGTCCGCCTCGCCCACCCCGAGGCGGACACCTCGGTGTCGGCGCTCCTGGAGAGGATCGAGCGCCTCGAGCACCAGCTGGCAACCGGAGCCCGCAGCGCCGCCCACGCCGCGGTCCCGACCGGGGGACAGCCGTCGTCCTCGGGGGGCGAGGAACGCCCGGCGCCGTCCGGTGACCAGGGCCAGGTGGGCCAGGACGAGGCGTCCCCCGGGGCCTCACCACCACCCGGTGGGGGAGCAGCCGGGGCACGGGCCGCGCTGGGCGCCCTTCGCCAGGGCAACCGCCGCCGCGGCGACGACGATCCGCCCGGGGGGCCGAAGCCGCCCGGGGGGACGAAGCCGCCCGAGGGGCCGGGACCGTCCGGGGCGCCGGGACCGTCCGGGGCGGCCAACGGGGCGGCCCCCTCCCGCGATGACCTCGTCGAGGCCTGGGGGGACGAGATCCTGGGCAAGCTCCGGCCGCGGGCCCGGGCCCTGTTCCGGGCGGGCCGGTTCCTTGCCACCGACGGCCCGACGGTCTCCTTCGCCCTGCCTGGAGAGGCCCACCGCCAGGCGTGCGAGCCCTGCCGCGGGGAGGTGGAGTCGGCACTGTCGTCCCATTTCGGCTGCCGGATGAGGCTCCGCCTGGTGGTGGACGAGGCCGTGGGTGAGCCGGCTGGTGATGGCCCGGGGGGCCGGTCGGGTCCCGACCACGACGAGGGGGACGAGGAGGTGCCCCTGGGCGAGGTCAGGGAGCTGGCGGAGGTCGAGGGCGAGGCGGCCTCCATCGAACAGCGCCTGCTCCAGGCCTTTCCCGGCGCCCAGGAGATCCGCCAATGAGTAGGGGTGCCCCCGACGATGACCGACGACTCGCCCGACTTCTCTGACCTGCTCCGCCAGGCGCGAGAGCTGAGCGAGGGCCTGGCCGCCGCCCAGGCCCGGGCCGGAGAGCAGGTCGTGGAGGGACGCGCGGGTGGGGGCGCCGTGGTGGTGACGGTGACCGGGGGCCTCGAGTTCCGGTCGGTGTCGATCGCGCCGGCGGCCGTCACCCCCGATGACGTCAGCCTCCTCGAGGACCTCGTGCTCGCTGCCCTGCACGACGCGATGACCAACGTTCGTCGGCTCCGGGGAGAGGCCCTCGG
Source organism: Acidimicrobiales bacterium (assembly GCA_035643555.1). Taxonomy (GTDB): domain Bacteria; phylum Actinomycetota; class Acidimicrobiia; order Acidimicrobiales; family JAJPHD01; genus DASQQH01. The sequence continues at coordinate 2,550 of DASQQH010000509.1, forward strand.
CGGGCTGGCCCCTGGGCTGCTGACGGGCATCTCCGGGGATGGCGCGGGGTCGGCCCTCCCCGGACAGGCGGCACCGGAGGTGGGGGGGACCGTTGGGGAGGCGGACCCTCCCCCGGACGACCACTGACGGACCGTCATGTACGCCGGTCCCGTCCAGGACCTGATCGACCAGCTCGGCCGTCTGCCCGGCGTGGGGCCCAAGTCGGCCCAGCGGCTCGCGTTCCACCTCCTCAGGGTGGACCGGGCCGAGGCCCAGCGCCTGGCGCAGGCCATCGTGGCGGTCAAGGAACGCACGTCGCTGTGCTCGCGCTGCTTCAACGTGTCCGAGGGGGATCTCTGTCCCGTGTGCGCCGATGACCGGCGGGACGGCACGGTCATCTGCGTGGTCGAGGAGCCTCGGGACATCGTGGCCGTCGAGAAGACCCGGGAGTTCCGGGGTCGCTACCACGTCCTCCAGGGGGCCATCAACCCCATCGAGGGCGTCGGACCCGACCAGCTCAAGGTCCGCGAGCTCCTGTCCCGGATCGAGGCCGAGGGGGTCACCGAGATCATCCTGTGCACCAACCCCAACCTGGAGGGGGAGTCCACCTCCATGTACCTGGCGCGCCTCCTCAAGCCGTTGGGCCTGCGGGTGACCCGGATCGCCAGCGGTCTGCCGGTCGGGGGGGACCTCGAGTACGCCGACGAGCTCACCCTGGGCCGGGCCCTCGAGGGCCGGCGCGAGGTGGACACCGACTGAGCGGCGCCGGAGGTGGGGGGGGCACCGGGCGTGGCCGCGGCAGAGCAAAGCTACCGACGGGTAGCTTTGGGTCATGGACGAGCACCGTGACGCCATCCTTGCCGGGGCCCCGGGCGAGGAACTGGCTGCCATCCCCCTGCCCGAGTCCTACCGAGCCGCCGTGGTGCGCAAGGAGGACGTGGGGATGTTCGAGGGCATGGCCAGCGCCGACAAGGACCCCCGACAGTCGTTGCGCTTGGCGGAGGTCCCGGTCCCCGAGCTCGCCCCCGACGAGGCACTGGTGGCGGTGATGGCCAGCGCCATCAACTTCAACACCGTGTGGACCTCGATCTTCGAGCCGGTTCCGACCTTCGCGTTCCTGCAACGGCTGGGGCGGGAGAGCCGGTGGGGTGCCCGCCACGACCTCCCGTACCACGTGGTGGGCTCCGACGGGTCCGGGGTCGTGGTACGGGTGGGCTCGGCCGTCCGCAACTGGCGTCCGGGGGACCGGGTCACCATCCACTGCAACTACGTCGACGACCAGGACCCGAGCGCCCACGACGACTCGATGTTGGCGTCCAACCAGCGCATCTGGGGTTTCGAGTCGAACTTCGGGGGCCTGGCGGATCTGACCCTGGTGAAGGCCAACCAGCTCATGCCCAAGCCCGGCCACCTCTCGTGGGAGGAGGCGGCCTGCAACGCCCTGTGCAATTCCACGGCCTACCGCATGCTCGTCTCCCGCAACGGCGCCGACATGCGCCAGGGCGACGTCGTGCTCGTGTGGGGCGCGTCCGGGGGGCTCGGCGGGTACGCCGTGCAGTACGTCCTGGGTGGCGGCGGGGTGCCGGTCGGGGTGGTGAGCTCGGCGGAGAAGGTCAAGTTGCTCGAGGCGCTCGGCGTGGAGGCCGTGATCGACCGACGCGCGGCGGCCTACCGGTTCTGGGCCGACGAGCACACCCAGGACGAGGCCGAGTGGCGCCGCCTGGGCAAGGACGTCAGGGCCCTGGTGGGTGAGGACCCCGACATCGTGTTCGAGCACCCCGGACGGGCGACGATGGGGGCGTCGGTGTTCGTGTGCAAGCGTGGTGGCACGGTCATCACCTGCGCGGCGACCAGCGGGTATCTCATCGAGTACGACAACCGCCATCTGTGGATGAAGCTGAAGACCATCAAGTCCAGCCACTTCGCCAACTACCGGGAGGCCTGGCAGGCCAACCGGCTCATCTCCATGGGCAAGGTGCAGCCGATCCTCTCGGTCACCTATCCCCTGACACAGGTCGGCGAGGCCGCTCGCCAGGTGCAGGCGAACCTGCACGAAGGCAAGATCGGGGTCCGTTGCCTGGCCCCCTCCGACGGCCTGGGGATCGACGATCCCGAGTTCCGGGCCAAGGTGGGGGAGCACCGCATCACGACGTTCCGGAGGTTGGGAGCATGACCCCCCTCACCACGCCCGCAACTGGACTGACCGACGTGGACCACGTGGGCATCGCCGTGGCCGACCTGGAGGCCGCCATCGCCTGGTACGAGACCGCCCTGGGGGGCGAGGTGGCCCACCGGGAGGTGATCGAGTCCGACGGGGTGGAGGAGGCGCTGGTCAG
>DASQQH010000510.1:0-2749 GCA_035643555.1 Acidimicrobiales bacterium
GGGCTGGTGGCCGTCGTGGTCGGCGTCGATATGTTCTTTTTTAGGCACCACTTCTGGGCGCGCCTGGTAGGAAACATCGGCATCGTCATGGTGTTTGCCGCCTTCTACCTGAGGTTCCGTACCGTGCTCGGTGGCAACTAGGCCGTTTGGACGTTCGACTACTGCTCGATTGGCAGCAGGGAAGGTTGTAAGCAGCCGGGCCGGACCGGGCTGGGTCCGCAAGGCCGGCCAACCCCGAGGGCGAGTCGAGCCCGGGGAGCCGGTAGCCGGGGACCGGTAGAGGGTCTGACCTTCCGACCCGATCTGGCCGGTGGGCGGAAACTGGCACCCCACAAGACGCCCTTGGCTCCCATCCCGGGTCCCTGCTTCGGCTTTGCGGCGTAGATTCGTGGTAGGGCCTCCTCGTCCGGGCCGGGAGGCTCCATGCGGCTCTCGGTTAGCTCCCGAGGCTCCCGCACGGCCGATCGACCCGGAACCAGGCCAAGTCGTTGTGCTCAGGCGGGCCCTCGAGTGGCCGGGGACGTGACCCAGCCCGCTCTCGCCGGGCATGCCACCGGCCGCCGGCCTCGCTCCCTCTCCCCGTTGGCGGAGAAGGTCGCCCATGTGCTCGGCGGCCCGGCGGTCCTCGGCGGGAACACCGTCGGTGTAGTGGCGGGCCATGTGCACGGTGGACCAGCCCAGGCGGGCTTGCTTCTGGGCCTCGCTGATCACGTTGTCCAGGTGGGTGGGCTGGAAGTGGCGGAGGGAGTGGAGGTGGACGTCCTTCGCCACCCCCGCGGCGTCCCGGACCTCGGCGAAGGCGTGGCTGATGGTGTCGGGGTGAGGAGGGGCCCCCGCCGGGCTCGAAGGAGAAGGCAAAGCCCTCCGGGCCGAGGGCGACCTCGGCGCGGTCGGCGAGGTGCTGCTGGTGGCTGCGTAGCTCGGCCACCTGTTCCAGGGTGCCCGCGTCGACCGCCACCCGACGGGTGCTCGGGCGGGTCTTGGGTGAGCGGGTCACCATGCCCTCGGCGGTGCCGACGGCTCCCTCGTCGACCATGATCGTGCCACCGTCTCGGTCGATGTCGGCCCATCGCAGGGCGCAGGCCTCGCCGCGGCGCATCCCGGTGGCGGTGGCCAGGCGGATGAGGGTGGCGACCTGTGGATCGGCGTAGCGGGCGGCGTCCAGGAGGGCCAGGACCTCCTCGGGATCGGGGGAGCGGACCGGCCGGGGCCGCTCCTCGGGGGCCCACCCGGGCAGCTCGGTGTCGGCCACCGGGTTGGGGAGGCGGTTGCCACTCCACTTGCGGGCCAGGCGACAGGAGCGGTGTAGGAGGGCCCGGACCAGGCGGACCGTCGTGGGCCCGGCCCCCGAGGCCTTGAGGTCCCGGAGGTAGCACTCGAGGTCGTAGGGGCTGAGGTCGGTGATCCGGCGCCGCCCGATCGAGTCACGGACGTGGCGGCGCCAGACCCCCTCGTAGCCCCGGACGGTGTTGGGGCTGAGGGCCTGCCAGCCGTTGCGCCGCCACCTCTCGACGGCGTCGTTGATGGTGGTCCCAGGTCCCCAGGACCGCTCCTGCTGGTGGACCGGTCGCTCGGGCTCGGTCCCCTGGTCGGCCACGAGGCGGGCAAGCTCACGCTCGGCCGCCCGCCTGGAGCCCCGGAAGGTGACGCTTCGGTGGCGGACCCGGCCGGTGGCGTCACGGCCGAGGACCACACGCAGCTCCCAGGCGTCGGCTCCCCTGTCGGGTCGCCCTCTGATGCTCCCGGCCATGGCCCGCCCTCCAGGTGTTGGCACAACCCGTTGGGACTGACCCCAGCCATGGGGTGTGTCATCAAGCGAGGACGCCCGTGACCAGCCACATCGTCGAGCCGGCGGTGGGACTCGAACCCACGACCTGGCGATTACAAGGCGGATGGGGTGGTTCCCTCATCATGTCGATGTGCCCTGAGCTGTTCCGTTATTGCTGGTCAAGGGGGATGTGGACCCGAACGGTCGGTTGGCGGTAGGAACGAACGGGCACCTGCGGAACCGGGTTGTTGGGACGGATGTTGGGACGCCGGTGGTGGGTCGTGTGGCGATCGGGGCTGGCGATAGGTTGACGGTTCTGCTTTCTGATGCTGCGTCCCGATCGGGGTCACGGGACGACCACGATCTTGCCCACGTGGGCGCCCTGGAGGAACCGCTCCTGGGCCCTGTGGATCTGGGCGAGAGGGTAGGTGGCAGCGACGCGGGGGACCACGGTGCCCGCCCGGGCGACCTCGACCAGGGCGGCGAAGTGGGCCCTGGTGTGCATGGAGGACCCGATCAGGGCCAGGTTGTGCAGGTAGAGGCGACGAAGGTCGAAGGAGACCACCGGTCCGGCAACGGCCCCGGCGATGATCCACCGCCCGTCGTCGCGCAGGGCAGGCAACAGCTCCGAGAGGACCCGCCCCCCGGCCACGTCGGCAACGGCGTCCACCCCACCCGGCGCCAGGGCCTCGAGCTGTTCGCCGAGGTCCCCGGCGTCCCGGGAGATGACCCCGGCCGCTCCCGCCCCCGCCACCTGCTCGGCCACCGCGTCCCTGGTGAGGCCCAGCACCCGGGCCCCACGGGCGACGCCCAGGTGCACCAGGGCGAGGCCCACTCCACCCGAGGCCCCGGTGACCACGACGGTCTCCCCGGCCCGGACCCGGCCCCGCTCGAGCATGCCCATGGCCGTCCCGTAGGCCACGGGCAGACAGGCCAGGGCCTCGTCGGGGAGGGGGGAGGCCTCCATGTCGTGGACCTGGG
>DASQQH010000511.1:0-7315 GCA_035643555.1 Acidimicrobiales bacterium
GGCGACCCGGTGGCGCCGGTAAGTTTCCCTGGTGGAGGTGGAAGCGATGGCAGCGCTCGTCCGCAGCGCGGACAATTGATCCATGGCTGAACGACCCTCCGTGGCGACCGAGCCTCCCGGTGCCCGGGGTCGCCGGCTGTCGGCGCTGGCCTCGGTGGTGGAGGGCGCCGAGGTGCGAGGCGGCGATCCCCTGGTCCTGGAGGTCACCGAGGACAGCCGCACGGTCGGGGACGCGGCCCTGTACTGCGCCGTCCGGGGCGCCCGGTTCGATGGCCACGCCTACTGCCCCGACGCCGTCGCCGCCGGGGCGCAGGCGCTCCTGGTCGATCACTTCGTGGACCTGGCCGTGCCCCAGCTGCGCGTGCCACAGGTGCGGGCCGCGGTGGGACCGGTCGCTGCCGAGGTGTACGGGCGACCCGCCGAGGCGATGCGCGACGTGGGGATCACCGGCACCAACGGCAAGACCACCACGGCGTGGCTCCTCCGCCACGCCCTCAGCGCCGCCGGCTGCGACGCCGAGGTCATCGGCACGGTGCGCACCCGGGAGGAGACCCGGCGGGAGGCCGCGATCCTCACCACGCCCCCGGCGGCCGAGCTGCAGCGCCGCCTGGCCGAGTTGGCCGCCGAGGGGGTGCAGGCCGCGGTCATGGAGGTCTCGTCCCACGGCCTGGACCAGTTCCGCACCGACGGGGTCGTCTTCGACGTCGCCGTCTTCTTGAACCTGACGCCCGAGCACCTCGACTACCACGGGACCATGGAGCACTACTGGGCCTCCAAGGCCAGCCTGTTCACCCCCGAGCGGGCCCGCCTGGGCCTGGTGTGCGTCGACGACGAGTGGGGCCGCCGGCTGGCGGCCCAGGCCCCCATCCCGGTCGTGACCTTCGGTCGGTGCGCCGATGCCGACGTGGCCGTCGAGGGGGTCAGGACCGGCCTGGATGGGACCTCGGCCACCCTGGTCGGTGTCGAGGACCACCCGGTGCGGATCGCGGGCCCCGTGGTGGGCACGGTGAACGCCGGGAACCTGGCCGGGGCGTACCTGGCGGCCCGGACCCTCGGAATCGACGAGGAGGCCGCGGTGAAGGGCATCGCCACCAGCGCGCCGGTTCCCGGCCGGTTCCAGCTGGTGGACCGGGGCCAGCCCTTCCTGGTCGTGGTCGACTACGCCCACACCCCCGACGCCCTGGCCGGGATGATCGACACCAGTCGCCGGCTGGCGACCTCGGGCCAGGTCCGGGTGGTGCTCGGGTGCCGGGGGGGCCGGGACCGCCTCAAGCGTCCGGCCATGGGCGCGGCCGCCGCCCAGGCCGACCGGACCGTGTTCACGACCGACAGCCCCGGGGACGAGGACCCCCGGGCCATCATCGACCAGATGCGGGTGGGGGCCCTGGACGTGCCCCGGGGCTCGGTGGTGATCGAGCCCGACCGGGCGGGCGCCATCGCCCTGGCCCTCGGGGAGGCGGGGCCCGGCGACGTGGTGATCATCACGGGCCGCGGCCACGAGCGGGTCCAGCGGGTCGCCAACGGCTGGATCCCCTTCGACGACCACGACGTGGCCGCCCGGGCCCTGGCCGATCTGGGCTGGACCGAGCAGAACGGCGCCGGCCACGCCCTCGCCGGGGCGCGGCAGGGCTGACGTGACCGGCGACGGCGGGGCTCCGCCGGCGGTGGGCGGCCTGCCCCCCCGGATCAGCGTGGTGGTCCCGGCGTTCAACGCGGCTGCGACCATCGGGGCGTGTTTGACCTCGGTGGAGGCCCAGACGCTCCCCCCGGCCGAGGTGATCGTCGTCGACGACGGCTCGAGCGACGCCACCGTCGCCGTCGTGGAGGAGCACCACCCCTGGGCACGGGTGGTGCGCCAGCGGAACACCGGGCCCTCTGGCGCCCGGAACCGGGGCCTGGCCGAGGCCGACGGGGGATGGGTGGCCTTCCTCGACGCCGACGACCGTTGGCACCCCCACAAGCTGGCCGCCCAGGTGGCGGCCCTGGCCCACCGCCCCGACGCCGTCCTGGTGGCCACCGACTGGCGGCGACCGCTGGCCGTTCCTCTGGCGACCCCGGGCGGGGAGGGAGGGGAGCCGGCCACCGGACAGCCGCCGGGGTGGGTGTCCCCGGCCACGCCGTCCGAGACCGTGTTCGGCTACCGGGACCTCCTCGTCCTCAACCGGTTCCAGACCTCGACGGTGCTGATGTCGCGTCAGGTGGCCCACGAGCTGGGGGGGTTCGACGGTGCCCTGGACGGGGTCGAGGACTGGCACCTGTGGCTGCGGGCGGCGGCGGTGGGGCCCATCGTGAAGCTGGACTGGCCCTATGTCGAGTACCGGGACGTGGCCTCGGGCTACAGCAAGGACCTGGACCGGGTGTACGCGACCCTCCGCTCGATGCTGGTCACCGAGCTCGCCCGGGAGGACCTGGGGCCCCAGCAGGACCTGGCGGCCGTGCTCGCCTGGCACCACCTCCGCTTCGCGCTGGGCTTCCTCCTCGAGCACCAGCCGGGATCGGCCCTCCGGGCCCTGGGCAACCTCCGTGCCGAGGGGCTGGTGGGGGCCACGCCGACGGCGGTGAGCCGGTACATGGCGCCGTTCCTGGCCGGTCGGTTGCGGCGCCGGATCGACCGTCCGTCCCGCCGGGACGCCCCCGCGTCGGCGGCCTGAGCGGGCAGGCCTGCCCCGGCGGGCTGGGCCGGGGGGGGACGCCCCCGGGTCGCCGGTGCGGGTCGCGTTCGCCCGGAGGGGCGCCGGGCAGGGACACTCGGGGGATGGGCTTCGACCTGCGCACCCTTCTCCACGAGCGGCGCGGGGAGGGCCACGCCCTCCACAGTCGCTTCCTCAACCCCCAGATGCCCAGGATGCTCCACACCCTGGGGTTCGACGTGGCCTACGAACGTGCCGAGGGTCCGTGGCTCTGGGACCGGGAGGGCAGACGCTACCTGGACTTCCTGGCGGGCTTCGGCGTGGCCGGGGTCGGCCGCAACCACCCCGTGGTGCTCCGGGCCCTGCAGGACGTGCTGGACGCCCGGCTGGCCGACCTGGTCCAGTTCGACTGCTCCCTGCTCTCGGGGCTGTTCGCCGAACGCCTCCTGGCGTGGGCACCCGGTCTCGACCGGGTGTACCTGGCCAACAGCGGCACCGAAGCCGTCGAGGCCGCCCTGAAGTTCGCCCGGTACGCAACGGGGCGCCGGCGGATCGTCTACTGCAGCCACGCCTTCCACGGCCTCACGGCCGGCTCGCTGTCGGTCAACGGCTCCGAGGAGTTCCGCCAGGGCTTCGCCCCGCTGCTGCCGGACGCCATCGTCCCCCTGGGTGATCTCGAGGCCCTCGAGGCCGAACTGCGCCGTGGTGACGTGGCCGCGTTCCTCGTCGAGCCCATCCAGGGCAAGGGGGTCCACCTCCCCCCGCCCGGGTATCTGGCAGCGGCCCAGGAGGCCCTCCACCGCCACGGGTCACTGCTCATCTGCGACGAGGTCCAGACCGGCATCGGGCGCACCGGGGCCTTCTTCGCCTACCAGCACGAGGGGGTGGACCCCGACCTGGTCACGGTGGCCAAGGCCCTGTCGGGGGGTCTGGTCCCCGTGGGGGCGACCCTGGCCAAGGGGTGGATCTTCGAACGGGTGTACTCGTCGATGGACCGGGTGCTGGTCCACGACTCGACCTTCGGCGGCGGCGCCCTGGCCATGGCCGCCGGGCTGGCCACCCTGGCCGTGGTCGAGGACGAGGCCCTCGTGGAGAACGCCGAGACCGCCGGCGCTGCCCTGCGGTCGGCGCTCCAGGACATGGTGGACCGCTATGAGCTCCTGGCCGAGGTGCGGGGTCGGGGGCTGATGGTGGGTATCGAGTTCGGCCGCCCCCACTCGCTGCGGCTCCGGGGCCACTGGAGCGTCCTCCAGGCCGCCCGGCGGGGCCTGTTCGCCCAGATGGTCGTGGTGCCCCTCTTCCAGCGTCATCGGATCCTCACCCAGGTGGCCGGGGACCACATGGAGGTGATCAAGCTGCTGCCTCCCCTGGGTATCGGGGACCAGGAGGTCGAGACCTTCCTCGCCGCCTTCGCCGACGTCATGGACGACGCCCACGCGGGCAGCGGCCTGGTCTGGGACTTCGGCCGGACCCTGGTCAGGCAGGCCCTGAACCGGTGAGCGTCGGGCGCCGCCGCGAGGCCGCGGTCAGGGGCTCAGGGACCAGCGGCGCGCGCCGCGGCCGGTGAGCCAGGCCGTGTCCTCCGGGTCCAGGCCCGCCGCCGCCAGCCGACCGGCGAGGCCCTCCCAGACCAGGGTGGTCAGCTGGTCGGTGAGGCGCTCTCGGGGGAGGGCACGGTGCTCCAGCCACCAGTCCCCGGTGGCCTGGACCAGGCCGACCAGGCCGTGGCCCCACGCCTCGGCGCCGGAGCTGTCGAGGCCCGCCCAGTCCAGGCCCTGGCGGATGATCCGGGACACCCGGCTCGCCACCATGGCCGTGCACTCGGCCACGGGGTCCTCGCCGACCTGACGCTCGGGAAAGGTCCGGCGAACCACGAAGCGGTAGACGTCAGGGTCGCGTTCCACCGCCCGGAGGTAGGTGTCGATGATGGCGGCCACGTGCGCTCTGGGTCCCCGGTCCTCGTCCAGGACGGCGAGGACCTCGGCGAGCAGCTCGTCAGCGGTCCACCGGCCCACGGCCAGGTAGAGGTCGGCCTTGTCGGCGAAGTACCGGTACAGGATCGGCTTGCTCACCCCCGCCTGGGCGGCGATGTCGTCCATTCCCACGTGGGCCCCTCCCGCCCTGATGGCCGCCAGCGCGGCCTGCACCATCTGCCGGCGACGTGCCTCCCGGTGGCGCCGCCAGCGGTCGCGGCGCCCGTCACCCGATCCCTGGGCGGATCGGTTGGACGTGGGGACCATGGTGCCAGCCTAGGAGGCACGCCACCTGTGTCTGTTACCCGCCGTAGCAGGGAGATGGCGGCGTCCCGGGGGGCATCCGCCCCCGGGGAGGGGAATATCGGCCGCCCCGGCCGCATTGGCTGAGGTAGGGCCGTTGGCGGGCCTGCGGGGGGAGAGCCTGGACCGCCGTCTCGGGAGGAGCCACGATGCTGACCACCGACCTGCCCACAGGTGCCCTTGGTGGCACCGACATGGCCATCACCGGCGTGGGGTTCGGGGCCTGGGCCGTCGGTGGCGGTGGCTGGGCCTTCTCCTGGGGCGACCAGGACGACGACGACTCCGTCGCCGCCATCCGCCACGCCGTCGAGCAGGGGGTCAACTGGGTGGACACGGCCGCGGTCTACGGCCTGGGCCACTCCGAGGAGGTGGTGGGTCGCGCCCTGCGGGACCTGCCCGAGGCGGACCGCCCGTACGTCTTCACCAAGTGCGGGCTCGTGTGGGACCCGGCGAAGCCCACCGAGGAGCCCCAGCGGGTCGGGGACCCGGCCAGCATCCGTCGGGAGGTCGAGGGGTCCCTCAGGCGGCTGGGGGTGGAGCGGATCGACCTCTACCAGATGCACTGGCCCGCCGGCGACGGGACCCCCCTCGAGGACTACTGGCGGACGCTGCTCGACCTGCGGGACCAGGGCAAGGTCCGCGCGGTCGGGCTGTCCAACCACGACGTGGGCCAGCTCGAGGCCGCCGAGACGGTGGGCCACGTCGACTCCCTCCAGCCCCTCTTCTCGGCCCTCCACCGCAACGCGGCCGGCGACGTCATCCCCTGGTGCGCAACCCACGGCACCGCCGTGATCGTCTACAGCCCCATGCAGTCCGGGCTCCTCACCGGGAGCTTCAGCCGCCAGCGTGCGGCCGCCCTGGGGTCCGACGACTGGCGGGCCCGCAGTGCCGACTTCCGGGGCGAGGGGCTGGACCGCAACCTGGCGCTGGCCGACGCCCTGGAACCCGTCGCCCGGCGACACGGGGTGTCGGTCGCCGCGGTGGCCGTCGCATGGACCCGGGCCTGGCCGGGGGTGACCGGCGCCATCGTCGGGGCCCGCCGACCCTCCCAGGTCGACGGGTGGCTCCCGGCCGCCCGCCTCGAGCTCACTGCGGCCGACCTCGACGAGGTGGCCCGGGCGATCCGCGAGAGCGGCGCCGGCGAGGGACTGGCACGCCCGCCCGGCTAGCGCAGCCCGGGGCGACCCGCCGGCGGCCAGCGGCGGGGCGCCCGGAGCTGCCGATCGGGGCGGGAGGGCTCAGGTGCGCGAGGGGAGCCGCGCCCGAAGCTCGGAGATGTCGGACAGCTGGGCCCGGAACCACTTGGTGAGGTCGTTCCCCCTGACCACGTCGAGGCAGGCCTGGTGCAGGGCCCGGCGGTCGGCCTGGTCCAGGGTGAGCGCCCGGTAGAGGCTCTCCGCCTGCTGCTCGATGTCGAAGGGGTGCACGACCAACGCGAAGGCGCCCAGCTCGTGGTAGGCGCCGGCGTGCTCCGAGAGCACCAGGACGCCATCCCGTTGGTTGGCGAGGACGCCCTCCTTGGCCACCAGGTTCATGCCGTCGAAGACCGGGTTGACCAGCAGGGCGTCGTAGATGCGGTAGGCACCGACCGCCTGGAGGAAGTTGCTCTCGAACCGCAGATCCACCGGCTGCCACTCCGTGTGGCCGTGCTTCAGGTTGATGTCGGCCACCAGGCGGTGCATCCGGTCCGCGTAGTTGGCGTACTCCTCCACGTCCTCCCGGCTGGGCTGGACGAGGGCCAGAAAGGTGACCCGCCCGGCCAGGTCCGGGTGCTGGTCGAGCAGGCGATCGAAGGCCAGGAAGCCGCGCAGGATGTTCTTGGACAGGTCGGCGCGATCCACCCGCAGGATGAGGTACTCCCGGCGGGTGTTGGCCAGCCGGTGCTCGTGCTCCAGCACCTCGGGTGAGGAGGCCAGCGCCTCGAACCCCTCCACGTCCAGGGAGATGGGATACCACCTGGCCGCCACCCGGCGGTCCCCCACCCTCACGGTGAAGTCGTCCAGGTTGATCGGCAGCTCCAGCAGCTCCTGGCAGGAGAGCAGGAAGTTGCGGGCGAAGTGCTCGGTGTGGAAGGCGACCACGTCGTTGGCCAGCAGCCCCCGCAACAGCCGGTAGCGCATCGGCCCGGGCAGCACCCGCCACGACTCGGGCTGGGGCCAGGGGACATGGATGAAGTGGTGGAGGAAGACGTCGGGGCACCGCTCCCGGACCAGGCCGGCGACCAGGTAGAAGTGGTAGTCGTGGATCATGACGGTGGCGTCGCCGTCGCAGCGCTCCACCTCCTGGGCCACCACCTCGGCGAAGTGCTCGTTGACGGCCGCGTAGCCCTCCTCGAAGGCGTCCTTCAGCTCGGCGGTGATGTTGGGCGCTCGGCTCCAGTCCCACAGGCTGTGCTGGATGAACCAGAGC
>DASQQH010000512.1:0-4059 GCA_035643555.1 Acidimicrobiales bacterium
GCCCACGTCGCGGCCCCGGCTGCCTCCGGCGGCCGGGGCCAGCTGCGTATCTACCTCGGCTCAGCCGCCGGGGTGGGCAAGACCTTCGCCATGCTCAACGAGGGCCGCCGGCGCGGGGCGCGGGGGACCGACGTGGTCATCGGGTTCGTCGAGCCCCACGGGCGGGCGAACACCGCCGACGAGATCGGTGACCTGGAGATCGTCCCCCGTCTCCGGGTGTCGTACCGGGGGGGGACCTTCGAGGAGATGGACCTGGACGCCGTCCTGGCCAGGGCGCCGCAGGTGGCGCTGGTCGATGAGCTGGCCCACTCCAACGTGCCCGGCAGCGGCCGGCACGAGAAGCGGTGGCAGGACATCCTCGAGCTGCTCGACGCCGGCGTCAGCGTGATCAGCACGGTCAACATCCAGCATCTGGAGAGCCTCGCCGACGCCGTGGAGCGCATGACCGGGGCCAGGGTCCAAGAACGGGTGCCGGACTGGGTGGTGCGCCGCGCCGACCAGCTGGAGCTCGTGGACTCCTCCCCCGAGCAGCTCCGCCGGCGCATGCTGCACGGCAACATCTACCCGCCGGACAAGGCCGCCGAGGCCCTGACGCACTTCTTCCGGCCCGAGAACCTGACGGCCCTCCGGGAGCTGTCCCTCCGGTTCGTCGCCGACGAGACCGAGGAGGAGATGCTTGCCTATCTGCGGCGCTCCCGGGCGCCCCAGGTCTGGGAGACGACCGAGCGGATCATGGTGGCGGTCACCGGTGCGGAGGGCTCCGGGCAGGTGATGCACCGGGCCGCACGCATCGCCACCCGGGCCAAGGCGGACCTGCACGCCGTCCACGTCGTGTCCGACACCGGGAAGGGCCGGACGAGCCGCCGTGACATGGAGGCGCTCCGGGGGGTCGCCGAGGATCTCGGGGCCCAGTGGCACGAGCGACACGGCGACGAGGTGGCCACGGCCCTGTTGGACTTCGCCCGTGAGTACCAGGTCACCCAGATCGTGCTCGGGGCCAGCCGCCGCAGCAGGTGGGAGGAGCTGCGGGGAGGGTCCATCCTCGGCCGGCTCCTGCGGGCCGCGGGGAACGTGGGGGTCGACGTGCACGTGATCGCCCGACGCACCCCCGCCCGCGAGGGCCCCGTCGACCAGGTGGGCAGCGGCGAGTCCTGAGCCCCCAGGGTCGTCCTTGGGGCCGGTGCCACCCGGTGGTCCGCGACGCCGAGGACGGCCACAGCGCCTGGATCGCCACGCGGGCACCGGCGCCCCCGTGCTCCCCGCACGCAGGCGACGGGAGCCCCCCGGTGGTGTCGCAGGCTGCGCTCGGCCCGGGGGACCTCGCTACCGGCCGGCGGAATCCGCCGGCCCGGCGTACCTCGGTGGCCACCTGCTGGCGCCTCGGGAACCATCCTCGCCGACCGGTGCGGCGGTGATCGACCCCAGTAGCGTTCGGGCGGTGGCTGGATGCCTGGCAGCGACCGTCGTCGGCGGGGGGATCGCCGGCCTGGCCTCGGCGGTGTCGCTGGCCCAGGCGGGGTGGCAGACCACGGTCCTGGAGGCGGCCCCGGCGTTCGGGGAGGTCGGTGCGGGCTTGGCCATCACCCCCAACGGCATGGCCGCCCTGGACGCCCTCGGGCTCGGGGAGGCGGTCCGGACCGCGGCTCATCGGGTGGTCAGCGCGGGCTTCCAGGATCGGACTGGGCGTTGGCTGCTACGGATCCCCGAGACGCCGGCGCTGGCCCCGACGACCACGATCTGGGGCATCCACCGACAGCGCCTCCACGCCGCCCTCCGGCAGGCGGCCGAGGCCGCCGACGGCGTCACCCTGGTCACCGGGGCCCGGGTCACCTCCGTCCGACCGGGTGCCCCCGGAGGTGGCCACGCTGGGGTGACCTGGAGGACCGGCGATGACGAGCACACCAGCTCGGCGGACCTGGTGGTCGGTGCCGACGGCGTGTGGAGCACGGTGCGGGCCCAGGTCTTCCCCGATGCTCGTCCCGCCTATACGGGCAGCACCAGCTGGCGGGCGGTCATCGCCGACGCCGGGACCGACGACCGCTTCGTGGAGGTCTGGGGGCCGGGCACGGAGTTCGGGGCCCTGCGGGTGAGCGACACCGAGACCTACTGGTACGGGCAGTTCCGCCATCCGCCGGGATCGTCCTTCGACGATGAGCCGGCCGCGGCGCGCCGCTGCTTCTCCGCATGGGCCCCCCGGGTCCGGGCCCTGGTCGACGCCACCGCCCCCGACCAGCTGCTGCGCCACGACGTCTACCACCTGCCCGGTGGGCTCCCCACCTACGTGTGCGGCCGCATCGCCATGGTCGGCGATGCGGCCCACGCCGCCCAGACCACCGCCGGGCAGGGTGCAGCGAGCGCCCTGGAGGACGGCATCTGCGTGGGACGGCTGATCGCCGCACCCGCGGCGAGGGGCGACGACCTGGCCTCGGCGCTGGCCGCCTTCGACCGGGCGCGGCGGCCACGGTGTCGGCAGCTCGCCCGCCAGGCGCTCATGATCGCCCGCCTGGGCTACGAGGTCGGACCCGGGTGGCGCCAGTCCGCCCGCAACGCGTTCCTGCGACTCGTCCCCGCCGCGATCGCGGTCAAGGCCGGCGCCGGGGTCGTGGCGTGGACCCCGCCGTAGCCGGGCGCTCCGGGCCGGGCCGACGTCACCGGAGACGGGGCCGCACAGCCGGGGGGGCGGACCGCCTCGGGAGCTGGCGCAGACCTGGCCCGGGCGCATGGTGGACAGCCGCGAAGCGGCGGTCTGGCTCCCGCCCTGACCGGTGACCAGAGTTCCAACACCGGCGAGGGCCGAGACCGCCCCACGGTATGGCGTCAGGGAGCTGGGCCGGTGCGGTCCTGGGACCGGGTGACGCCTCGGGCACCCGGATGACGGCGAGCCCGCCCGGGCGGCAGGCGTCATGGTGCGCCATCGGTGACCGCGTCCCGCCCTGGGTCTGACCGGATGGACCAATATCTGACCACGAGGTCAGCCACCGCCGCAGACGGGCAGCGGGAGCGGACCTTCACCGAGACCGCCCGTCGGGCACAGATCGTGGCGGCCGCCATCGACACCATCGCCGAGCTGGGCTACGCGGGGGCCTCCCTGGCCCGCATCGCAGGGCGGGCCGGAATCAGCAAGGGGGTGATCGCCTACCACTTCGCCGGCAAGGAGGACCTGGTCAACGAGCTGATCGCCGAGGTTCTGATCGAGGCGGAGGCATACATCCGTCCGCGGGTCACGGCCGAGTCCAGCGGATCGGGCAGGCTTCGGGCCTGCATCGAGGCCAACCTGGCCTTCATGCGCGAGCACCGAAACCACCTGATCGCAATCGCGGAGATCGCGGGGAGCGCCCGCGCCGGCAGTGGTGATCGGTTGTTCGACTCCTCGGTGCTGGAAGCGGGGGTGACGGCGCTGTCACAGTTGCTTGCCCAGTTCCAGGGCACCGGCGAGTTCCGGGCCGACTTCGACCCGCACGTGATGGCGGTGGCGATCCGGTCCGCTATCGACGCCGTTCCCCGGCGCCTGGCGCGGGATCCCGGCCTCGACATCGACCACTACGGCAGGGAACTGGCGGACCTCTTCGATCTCGCCACCCGGAACGAGCGTGGCCACGCTTCGGGGCCCGGGACATGAGTGGCACCCGGGCGGTCGAGGTCAGCGGTCTCCACAAGGTCTATGGGTCGACCGTGGCGGTGGACGATGTGTCCTTTGCGGTGGACCGAGGCGAGATTTTCGGCCTCCTCGGGCCCAATGGAGCAGGCAAGACCACCACGGCCGAGTGCGTGATCGGGCTGCGAACCCCGGACGCCGGGTCAATCCTGGTGATGGGCCTGGACCCCCGGCGGGACCGCGGCGACCTGCACCAGATCGTGGGCGCCCAGCTCCAGACCAGCTCCCTGCCGCCCAAACTGAAGGTGCGGGAGATACTTGGCCTCTACCGCTCTTTCTACCGTCAGCCAGCCGACATCGATGACCTGGTGGAGGCCCTCGGGCTGGCCCACGAGCTGGGCGACTACTACCGCTCCCTCTCGGGGGGCCAGCGCCAGCGGCTCTCGGTCGCCCTGGCCCTCATC
>DASQQH010000513.1:0-2981 GCA_035643555.1 Acidimicrobiales bacterium
GGCTCGGGTCCCTGGCCGGCACGGTGCGCTCGGCAGAGGGCGACGCCGCCCCGGCCGGCACGACGGTGACCGTGGACCAGGAGGGGGGCAGGCAGGTGGGGCGGCGTGCCCTGGACGGCGCCGGCGGTGGCTGGCGGGTCGACGGCCTGCCCCAGGGCCGCTACACCGTCGTGGCCGACGCCCCGGGCCATGCGGTGCGATCGGTCTCCGCCGAGGTGGCGGCCGGCACCGTGACCCGGGTGGAGGTGGTGCTGTCCCTCGCCGCCGAGGTGGCCGGGGTGGTCCGCCAGCGCCCCGGGGGGGCGGTGCTTCCCGGGACGGTGCTGTCCCTGGTGGACCACGCCGGGGACGTGGTGGCCACGACCACCTCCGCCCCGGACGGCTCCTTCGGCTTCAGCGGGCTGGCCGCGGGGCGCTACACCCTCGTTCCCGCCGGCTACGGGTCCCTCACCCGGGCGGTGTCCGCCGGGGCGGGGGCCACGACCCGGGTCGAGCTCAGCCTCGGCGGGGGACAGCCGTGAGGCCGGGCGACGGCGCCGGGCGGGCCGAGGAGGAGACGCCGGCCCCGGCCGCCACGGCCCTGCTGCCGATCGGGCGGGTGGCGGAGACCCTGGCGGTCTCCGAGCGCACCCTGCGCTACTACGAGGAGCGGGGTCTGGTGGTCCCGGCCGAGCACCGCCCGGGGCGGTGCCGCCGGTACAGCGAGGCGGATGTGGCCCGCCTGGCCCACATCCGAGAGCTCCAGGAGGTCATGGGCTACAGCCTGGAGGAGATCGACGCCATCCTCTCGGTCGAGGACCGCTTCGACGCCATCCGCTCCGCCTACCGCCAGGGCCAGGACCCCGCCGAGCAGGGCCGGCTCCTGGAGGAGGCCCTGGCCCTCCTGGAGGGCCAGCGGGAGCGGGTCCGTGCCAAGCTCGACCGCCTGGGCCGGATCATGGCCGGCATCGACACCAAGCTCGTCCGGTGCCGGGAGCTCCAGCGCCAGGTGGCCACCGAGGCCACCCCCGCCCCGCCCGGGTAGGGCCGGGCGCCACTGGACGCCGGGGCCGCCCCGGGCGACGCTGGGGCCGTGGCCATCCTCCTCGCCCTGGGGGCCGCCCTGTCCTACGGCGTCTCCGACTTCGTCGCCGGGCTCTCCGCCCGGCGGGCGGGCTTCGTCCCGGTGGCCCTGGCGGCCCAGGTCACCGGCGCCGCGGTGGTGGTGGCCGCCCTGGCCGCCACCACCCGCTCCCTGCCCGGCGTCCCCCCGGTGGCCTGGGGGGCGGTGAGCGGCCTGGGGGGTGGGCTGGGCACCCTGTTCCTCTACCGGGGGTTCGCCCGGGGCCGGGTGGGGGTGGTGGCCCCCCTCTCGGCGCTGGGTACCGCCGTGATCCCGGTGGTGGTGGGGGTGGGCCTCGGGGACCGGCCCTCGGCGCCGGCCCTGGCCGGCATCGCCTGCGCCCTGCCCGCGGTGTGGCTGGTGTCCCGTTCCCCCGAGCCCGGCGCCGGGGCGCCCCGCGTGCGGGGGGTGGCCGACGGGCTCCTCGCCGGGGTGGGCTTCGCCCTGTTGCTCATCGCCCTGCAGCGCGGGGGGACCGGGCACGGGCTGTGGCCGGTCGCCGCCGGGCAGGTGGCGGGGGTGGTGGTCCTGGGCACGGTGGCCCTGGTCCACCCCGGCCCCCTGTCCCTGGACCGGGCCGCCGGGGCGGGCAGCGTCATCGCCGGCCTGCTGGCCGCCGGGGCGGTGGTGTGCTACCTGGCCGCCACCGGGGTCGGGCTGCTGTCCCTCGTGGCCGTGATCACCTCCCTGTATCCGGGGAGCACGGTCCTGCTGGCCCGGGTGGTCCTCCACGAGAAGATGGGGACCGGACAGCGGGCGGGCCTGGTCCTGGCGGGGGTGGCGATCGTCCTCATCGTGGCCTGAGCAGGCGATGACGGCGGACGGCCGGGACCTGGATCGCGCCGGACCGGGTGGTCCCGGGACCGACCGGCACCGGCCATGCACCCCGCC
Source organism: Acidimicrobiales bacterium (assembly GCA_035643555.1). GTDB lineage: Bacteria > Actinomycetota > Acidimicrobiia > Acidimicrobiales > JAJPHD01 > DASQQH01. The sequence goes on from DASQQH010000513.1 coordinate 1,994, forward strand.
TGCGCCGATGCACAAGCCACTGCCCGCTTCCTCGGGGACGGTCGAGGTGTATCGACTGACATGTGCTGGGTGTACGCGAAAGACGTGGCTGTACACACGATCAAGCGGACAAACCTCAACCTGGACACCGAGCTCCCGCACGCGGCAGCCGAGGCACTGGGCACCACCAGGACAACCGACACGGTCCACGCCGCGCTCCGCGAGGTCGTGGCCCGGGCCGCCCGTCGTCGTCTCGCCGAGTGGGACCTTCCCGATCTGACGCCCGGGGTGCTCGAGGGCATGCGCCGGCCACGGTGAGCGAACTCGCCGACACGAGCGCCTGGGTGTGGACCAGCACCGTCGGCGGGGACGTCCGGGCGGCCTGTGACCACGGGCTCGCCGAGGGCGAGCTCGCCACCTGCGACATGGTTCGCCTCGAGCTGCTCCACGGCACGGGGAACATCGAGGAGTTCCGGCTGCGTCGGTCGCACCTCTCGGCGCTGCCCGATTGCCCGATCGGGCCCGAGCAGTGGCACCGTGCGCTCGAGGTGTCCGAGCACCTGGCCGGCCAGGGTGGCTCGCATCACCGGCCGGTCAAACATCCCGACCTGCTCATTGCCGCCGCGGCCGAGTCCGTCGGGGTTGCCGTCGTGCACTACGACGAGGACTACGACCGGATCGCAGCGGTCACCGGCCAGCCGACCCGCTGGCTTGCTCCCCGCGGCTCCCTCTAGTGGGTCGGGTCGGTACGGAGCACCGGGAGGCCCGGGGTGCGGGCGGCGACCATCGACGCCGGCACCGGCCGTTCCGGGCGTGGTCCCGTAGCGGCCGACCTGGCGACGATGGTGTGTGGCCGGTGCCCGCCCGCAGCCACGCCCGGGCCCCGCCCCGTGAGCGTGCCGCCGGCGTCGTCGCGTCCATCGCACGAGGATCATCGTCACGGGCGGTCTCCGGGGCGGACATCGCCCCACCCTCAGCGGGCGTGTCACGGGGAGCGAGCAGGTCCCTC
>DASQQH010000514.1:0-5654 GCA_035643555.1 Acidimicrobiales bacterium
TCGATGGCGTCGGCGGGGGGGCCGACGAAGGCGATGCCGGCGGCCGCCACGGCCCGGGCGAAGTCGGGATGGGCGAGGATCGCCACGTCGGCCGGGATGGTGGTGGCGACGCCCTCGATCCGCGTCTCCTCGAGCGCCCGCAGCATGCGGCGGCGGGCGAGGTCGCGGTCCTCCGCCCAGACCACCAGCTTGGCCACCAGGTTGTCGTAGTACTGACTCACGGTGTCCCCGGCCTCGTACCCGGCGTCGTTGCGCACCCCGGGGCCGTCGGACCGGCGGAACCGGGTGATGGTGCCGGGCGAGGGAAGGAACTTCCCCCGCGCGGGGTCCTCGGCGTTGAGCCGGCACTCGATGGCGTGGCCGCGGAAGGTGAGGTCCTCCTGGGTCAGGGGCAGGGGCTCGCCGGCGGCCACCAGCAGCTGGAGGGCCACCAGGTCGAGGCCGGTCACCGCCTCGGTCACCGGGTGCTCGACCTGGAGGCGGGTGTTCATCTCGAGGAAGTAGAACTGCCCGTCCTGGTAGAGGAACTCGACGGTCCCCGCGTTGAGGTAGCCACAGGCGCGTGACACCCGGACGGCGGCCTCACCCATGGCCTGGCGGATGTCGGCCGGGAAGTCCGGCGCCGGCGCCTCCTCGATCAGCTTCTGGTGGCGGCGCTGGGAGGAGCAGTCGCGCTCCCCGAGCCACAAGGTGTTGCCCTGGGTGTCGGCGATGACCTGCATCTCCACGTGACGGGGCCAGGTCAGGTAGCGCTCCAGATAGCACTCTCCCCGCCCGAAGGACGACTCCGCCTCCCGGCGGGCCGACTCCAGGGCCGCCCCGGCCGACTCGGCGTCGGCGACGACCCGCATGCCCCGGCCGCCACCGCCGTAGGCGGCCTTGATCGCCACGGGCCAGCCGACCTCGTCACCGAAGGCCACGATCTGCTCGGGCGAGGTGACCACCTCGGTCGCCCCCGGCACCCCCGCCACGTCCGCCCGCCACGCAGCGTGGCGGGCACTGATCTTGGACCCCATGGTCTCGATGGCGTCGGCGGGGGGGCCGACGAAGGCGATGCCGGCGGCCGCCACGGCCCGGGCGAAGTCGGCGTTCTCGGCCAGGAAGCCATAGCCGGGATGGATGGCGTCGGCACCCGCCCGCCGGGCCACCGACACGATGGCCTCGATGTTGAGATAGCTGTCGGCCGCCGTCTCGCCCCCGAGGGCGTAGGCCTCGTCGGCCTGGCGCACGTGGAAGGCGTCACGGTCGAGGTCGGAGTACACGGCCACCGTGGCGACCCCCAGCTCTCGGCACGTGCGCATGATGCGCACTGCGATCTCTCCACGGTTGGCGATGAGGACCTTGGTCAGCACAACGAGCCTTTCTCTGCGCTACACGCCCGACGGCCACCGAGGGGTCCCGGGCAGGTGGGGACCGCTCAGGTACCCGTCGGCGGCGGGTTCCTACCGCCCTATGGTTACTGCCATGGTGGACGCTGGCGCCAGATCACGGCTAGCGGCGAGTGGGCTGTGGGACCTGCACTGGTTCGGGTCCCTCGACTCGACGAACGCCTGGGCGCTGGCCCAGGCACGCCAGGGTGCCCCGGCGGGACTCGTCGCTGTGGCGGACCACCAGGTGGCGGGCCGTGGCCGCCTGGGCCGCGCGTGGCAGGCCCCACCGGGCTCGTCCCTGCTCATGTCGGTGCTGCTCCGCCCCGACCTGGACGCCGAGCACCTGCATCTGACCACGGCGGTGGTGGCGATGGCAGCGGCCGACGCCTGCCGGTCGGAGGCGGGGGTCGACCCCGGGCTCAAGTGGCCCAACGACCTGCTCCTGGCCGAGCGCAAGCTGGCGGGCGTGCTCGCCGAGGCTGACGTGGAGGGCGGGCGGGTCCGGGCGGTGGTGGTGGGCCTGGGCCTCAACCTGGGATGGCCCCCAGGCCCCCAGGAGGGGTCGGGCGAGGCCGACGCGAACGAGCTCGGCGCCCTGGGCGGCATCGCCCTCGGCGAGGTGGCCGGCGTCGAGGTGGACCGGGCCCGGCTCCTGGCGGCGTTGCTCGACTCCCTGGGCGGGCGCTGCCGCGCCCTGGAGGAGCCGAGGGGCCGGCTGTCCCAGGCGAGCGAGTACCGCCAGCGCTGTGTCACCGTGGGCCGCCACGTGCGCGCCCAGCTCGCCGACGACTCGGTCACCGGCCTGGCGGTGGACGTCACCGCCGAGGGTCACCTTCTGGTGGACGTCGGGGCCCGCCTGAAGCGGATCACCGCCGGCGACGTGGTTCACGTCCGCCCAGCCTAAGGGGTCCCCGGCCCCTCCGGGTCGGCCCTCGCAGGTGCCGCCCGGGCGGTCGAGCGCCCTAGGGCTCGCGGCCCGCCGCCAGCACCGCCCCATAGGCGGCGGCGGCTGCCTCGGTGAAGGGCCCGGGGCACGCCGGCAGGTCCCTGCCGTCGACCCTGGCGATCGGCTGCACCCCCCGCGTGGTGGACGTGAGGAAGGCCTCCTCGGCGTCCCGGAGCGCCTCGATGGGGACGTCCTCCTCGACGGCGTCGGGCCAGTCCCCCGAGGCCAGGGCCTCGAGGACCAGCGCCCGGGTCACCCCGGCCAGGCAGCCCGCCGCCAGGGTCGGGGTGACCAGACGGCCCTCGAGGGCCAAGAAGACGTTCGAGCCGGTGCCCTCGCAGAGGCGGCCGGCGGTGTTGGGGAACACGGCCTCGCTGGCGCCCCGGCGGTGGGCGTGGGCCAGGGCGATCACGTTCTCGGCGTAGGAGGTGGTCTTCAGCCCGGCCAGGGCGCCTCGCTCGTTCCGGGACCAGGGGACCACGGCCACGGCGGTGGTGGGCTCGGTCGGTCCCAGGGCAGAGGCGGCGACCACCACGGTCGGGGGCCCTTCACCGCGATCGGATCCGAGGGGGCCGAGCCCGCCGGTCACGGTGATCCGCAGCCGGCCCTGGGCGAGCCCGCTGGCTTCCACCACGGCCTGACAGGCCTCCTCGACCTGGTCCCCGTCGGGGGGTATGAGCCCGAGCCCGGTGAGGGTCCGGACCATCCGGGCCAGGTGGCGGGCCAGGGCGAATGGGCGGCCCCGATGGATCAGCACCGTCTCGAAGGCGCCGTCGCCGGTGACCACGCCGTGGTCGAACGCGGAGACGGCGGCCGCGTCGGCGGCGACCAGGGAGCCGTTCACCCACACGGGCGGGGAAGGTGGTGTGCCGGTCATCGGGTGACAGCCTACGATCTGTTCACAGATGGAGCTGGATTTCACGCCCGAACAGGACGCCTTCCGCAAGGTCGTGCGCGACTTCGCCGAGGGCGAGATCGCACCCTACGCCGAGGCCTGGGACCGGGACCACCACTTCCCGGTGGAGACCGTGATGGCCATGGGACGCCTGGGCCTGTTCGGGCTTCCCTTCCCCGAGGCCTACGGCGGCTCGGGCGCCAGCTTCACCACCCTGTGCCTGGCCATCGAGGAGCTGGCACGGGTCGACTCCTCGATGGCGATCACCCTCTCGGCCGGCGTGGGCCTCGGGGCCAGCCCCATCTACCGCTTCGGAACCGAGGAGCAGCGACAGCGCTGGCTCCCCGAGCTGTGCGCCGGGACCGCCCTGGGGGCCTTCGGGCTGACCGAGCCCGGCGGGGGGAGCGACGCCGGTGCCACCAGCACCCGTGCCCGCCGGGAGAACGGGGAGTGGGTGATCGACGGGTCCAAGGCCTTCATCACCAACTCGGGCACCCCGATCACCTTGCTCGTCACGATCACCGCCCGCACCATCCCGGGCGGGCCCAAGGGCGGGGAGCCGATCTCGGCGATCGTGGTCCCGTCGGGGACCCCGGGGCTCGTGATCGAGCCCCCCTATCGCAAGATGGGCTGGCACGCCTCCGATACCCACGGGGTGATCCTCGACGGGTGCCGGGTCCCGGAGGGCAACCTCCTCGGGGAGGCCGGGCGGGGGCTGCCCCAGTTCCTCGCCATTCTCGACGACGGACGGATCGCCATCGCCGCCCTGGCCCTGGGCCTGGCGGAGGGGGCCCTCGGGGAGGCGGTGGGCTATGCCCAGTCCCGGAACGCCTTCGGTGGGCCGATCGGGCGCAAGCAGGCGGTGGCCTTCAAGTGCGCCGACCTGGCGGTGGCCGTGGAGGCCGCCCGGGCCCTCACCTACCGGGCGGCCTGGCTCAAGGACCAGGGCCGCCCCTACAAGGGGGCGGCGGCAATGGCCAAGCTCCACGCAAGCGAGGCGGCGATGAGCGCCGCCCGGGAGGCGACCCAGATCTTCGGGGGCTACGGGTTCATGGACGAGACGCCGGTGGCCCGCTTCTACCGGGACGCCAAGATCCTGGAGATCGGCGAGGGCACGAGCGAGGTGCAGCGCCTGGTCATCAGCAGGGACCTGGGGCTGCCGGTCGAGTAGGTGCGCCGTCCCCCGACGGTCGGGCCAGGGCGGGCCGGGCCGGTCGGGCCGTGACAGTCCGTCGCCGGGGCCCCCTGGTAGCGTGACGGCCGTGGCTGATCGGCACCAGCATGGTGGCGCGCGTGCTCGGATCAACCCAGCGGCGACGTCCCGGGGTGACGGATCGGCGTGGGGACGACCCCCGGACGCCCCCACGGGGGAGGGTGGCCCCTCCGGGGGTGGCCCCTCCGGCGGCAGGGGCTCGGGCCCGTCACGTGGTGGCGGGCGCGGGGGCGGTCGGGGCTCAGGACCGCCCAAGGGCGGCCGGCGCGGGCCAAACTGGCCGCGGCGGCTGTTGATCGCCGTCAACGCCGTGGTGCTGGTGTGCCTGATCGGCGCCGGGGCCGGCTACGGCTACGTGCGCTACCGGGTGGGCCAGATCAAGCGGGTGGCGGTGAGTGGGAGGGCGGCCGACCCGGGGGCGGGCGCCCCGAAGACGATCCTTCTGATCGGCTCGGACACCCGGGCGGGCAACAGCTCGGCCCAGGCCAAGAAGTTCGGCTCGGCCTCCCAGGTGGGGGGGAGGCGCAGCGACACGATCGTCCTGGTCCACCTGGTGCCCAAGACCGGGAAGGCGGCCATGCTGTCGATCCCCCGGGACACCTTCGTCCACATCGCGGGCACCAACGGCTCCAACAAGATCAACGCCGCCTTCGACCACGGCTCGAGCGGGCTGGTCAAGACCATCACCCAGGACTTCGGGATCCCCATCCACCACGTGGTCCAGGTCGACTTCTCCCAGCTCGAGACCCTGGTCAGCAGCGTGGGTGGGGTATGCATGTACTTCCCCTACCCGGCCCGGGACAAGAAGTCCGGCCTCAACATCCCGACCGCGGGGAACCACCACCTCAACGGGGCGGCGTCCCTGGCGCTCGTGCGCAGCCGGTACTACCAGTACCAGAAGGGGGGGCAGTGGATCCCGGAGGGGACCGGGGACCTGGGGCGGATCAAGCGCCAGCACGAGTTCCTGCGGGTGCTGGCCTCAACGGCGGTCCACCAGGGCCTCCACAACCCCCTCACGGCCAACGCCCTGGTCGCCCAGGCGGTGCGGGACGTGACCGTGGACCGCGGGCTCACGACCTCCGCCCTGCTGCGCCTGGTGGCCCAGTTCCGCTCGGCCAAGCCCTCCTCCATCCCCTCCTGGACCCTTCCCACCACCATCGCCAACAACTACCGGGGCCACGGGGACGTCCTGTTGCCCAAGCCGGCCCAGGACGCCCGGGTCATCAGCAC
>DASQQH010000515.1:0-3226 GCA_035643555.1 Acidimicrobiales bacterium
AGGCCCGGGGCAGGGCGAACCACCAGGGATGGGGGGTGCCGGGGGCGGCCATCGCCGGCCAGGTGAGGCCCTGGCCGGCGACGACCAGGGCAACCACCCCGACCAGGCCCACCCCGCACCACACCGGGAGGGGGACTGCCCCCGCCCACCGGAGCAGGGTGCCGGCCACCGCCCGGGCGGTCCCGCCCAGGGCCGCGGGCGGCCGGCGGCGACGACCGAGGACGACCCCGGGCGAGGAGGGGGGCGGGGTCACCGTTCTGGCGTAGCCCCCGGCGACCGGCCCGCGCCAGTCACCCCCGGGCCGCCGCCGGCATCACCGCTCCGGTGGTGGCCGATAGCATGCCCCGATATGGGCGACCTCAGCCCGATCAAGATCCTCATTGTGGCGGTGATCGCCCTGGTGGTGCTGGGACCCGAGAAGCTGCCGGACATGACCAGGCGCGCCGGGAGGGCCTGGAGCGACGTCCGACGGTTCCGGGACAGCATGCACGCCCAGGTCCAGGACGTGGTCGGCGACGTCCCCGGCCTCGATGAGCTCCGGGACTTCCCCGCCCTGGGCCCCCGGTGGGCCCGGTCGGCCCAGGCCGTGCTCACCTCCTCGCCTCCTCCCCAGGCCGGCGAGGAGTGGCCGGGGAGCGACGCCGCCCCCTCGGGGGCCACCGCTGCGGGCGGGGACGGGCCGTCGGTCGACGACGGAACGCCCCCCTCGGCGGCGTGGCGGCCACCCCCGCCCCCCAACCGCCGGCCGGCCGCCACCCCCGATGGGGAGCAGCTGTTCGCCCCGGACGACCCGGCGCTCAACTGAGCGGGTGCCAGGGTGGTGACCGGCCGGGGAGGTCCAGTGCGGGGAGGCCAGACCCGGGGCGCGCCGCGCCCGGGCCAGGCAGCCCCGATCCCGCCGCGGCGCCGGCGGTAGGGGGGCGCCATGGCCCTGCATGCCCCCTGGTCCCGGGCCGAGCGACCGGACCGCTCGGACCCCGAGGACATGACCCTGGTGGAGCACCTGAAGGAGCTCCGCCGGCGCCTGGTCATCTGCATCCTGGCCGGGTTGGCCGGGGGCATCGTGGCCTTCGCCGCCTACACCCCGGTCCTCGGCGTGCTCATGCACCCCTACTGCGCCAGCCTCCCCCCCGGCCACGCCTGCAACCTCTACGTGACCGGGCCCCTCCAGGGCTTCTCCATCCGGGTCAAGATCGCCGTCTACGGGGGGATCTTCCTCGCCTCGCCGATCATCCTCTGGCAGCTCTGGCGGTTCATCACCCCCGGGCTCAACCCGAACGAGAAGCGCTACGCGGTCCCCTTCATCGTCTCGTCCTTCGTCCTGTTCACCGCCGGGGCGACCACGGCCTACCTGGTGGCCAACAAGGCCCTCCACTTCCTCGCCGCGGTGGGTGGGCCCAGCCTCAAGCAGATCTACACCCCGACCAGCTACGTCAGCCTGGTGGTGCTGCTCATGGTGGCCTTCGGGCTGGCCTACGAGCTGCCGGTGGTGCTGATCTGCCTCGAGCTGGCCGGGGTGCTGTCCCCGGCCCGCCTGGCCGCCTGGCGCCGGTGGGCCATCGTGATCATCTTCGCCCTGGCCGCCATCTTCATCCCCAGCTCGGACCCCTTCTCCCTGTTCGCCATGGCCATCCCCATGTGCCTGTTCTACGAGCTGGCGATCATCGTCGGGAAGGTGCTCAAACGGTGAGCGGCGGGGAGACGAGGGCTGGCTTCCTCGCCTCCCTGGGCTTCGCCCTCGACCCGTTCCAGATCCAGGCCCTGGACGCCGTTGACGCCGGGGGCTCGGTGCTGGTGGCGGCGCCCACGGGGTCGGGCAAGACCGTCGTGGCCGAGTACGCCCTGGCCAAGGCGCTGGCGGGGGGGGCCAAGGCCTTCTACACCACCCCGCTCAAGGCGCTGTCCAACCAGAAGTACGCCGATCTGTGCCGGGTGCACGGGGTGGAGCAGGTGGGCCTGCTGACCGGGGACAACGCCCTCAACGGGGAGGCCCCGGTGGTGGTGATGACCACCGAGGTCCTGCGGAACATGATCTATGCGGGGTCCCCGGCCCTGGCCCGCCTGCGGTATGTGGTCCTGGACGAGGTCCACTACCTGCAGAACCCCTACCGGGGGGCGGTGTGGGAGGAGGTCATCATCCACGCCCCGCCCCAGGTGACCCTGGTGTGCCTGTCGGCCACGGTGTCCAACGCCGAGGAGGTGGCGGACTGGATCGGCACCGTCCGGGGGACCACGGCGGCGATCATCGAGGAGCACCGCCCCGTCGAGCTCCACCACCGCTACCTGGTCGGTGACCGGACCTCCGAGACCCTGCACCTGCTGCCGACCTTCGTCGACGGTCGGGCCAACCCCGAGGCCGCCGCCCTGGACAACCGGCGGGGACGGCGGCCCTATCCGGGGAAACGCTCCCGGAGTCGCTTCCACACCCCCCGGCGCACCGAGGTGGTGGAGCGCCTGGAGGACGAGGCCATGCTGCCGGCCATCTACTTCATCTTCAGCCGGGCGGGCTGCGATGAGGCGGTGCGCCAGTGCGTGGGCGACGGGGTCCGCCTCACCACCGTCGAGGAGCGCGGCCAGATCCGGGCCCTGGTGGAGGCCAGGGTGGCGGCGCTGTCCGACGACGACCTGCGGGTGCTCGGCTACGGCGCCTGGCTCACCGGCCTGGAGGCGGGGGTGGCGGCCCACCACGCCGGCCTGGTGCCGCCCTTCAAGGAGGCCGTCGAGGCCTGCTTCGCCGCCGGGCTGGTGAAGGTGGTGTTCGCCACCGAGACCCTCTCCCTCGGCATCAACATGCCCGCCCGCTCGGTGGTGATCGAGAAGCTGTCCAAGTTCTCCGGGGACCACCATGAGGCGCTCACCCCGGGTGAGTACACCCAGCTCACCGGGCGGGCCGGTCGGCGGGGGATCGACGCCGTGGGCTACGCCGTGGTGCTGTGGTCGCCGTTCGTCTCCTTCGGGCAGGTGGCCGGCCTGGCGTCGACCAGGAGCTACGAGCTGCGCTCCTCCTTCCGCCCCACCTACAACATGGCCGTCAACCTGGTCCGGCGCTACCCCGCGGCCCAGGCCCACCACCTGCTCAACCTGTCCTTCGCCCAATACCGGGCGGACGAGGACCTGGTCCAGTTGGAGGCCCAGCTCGAGCGGGCCCGGGACCAGGTCGCCGAGGCCAGACGGCGGGCCACCTGCGACCGCGGGGACCTGGCCGAGTACCGCCGCCTGGAGGCGA
>DASQQH010000516.1:0-2050 GCA_035643555.1 Acidimicrobiales bacterium
CGGTCAGGCCGAGCGAGTTGACCTGGACGCCGTAGCGCAGGCGGCGGTGCTTCTCGTCCTCCACGCCGTAGCGCTCGCGGCCAAGCTGGTCCCACAGCACGGCCATCGCCCGGAGCTTCGCGTGCTCCTCGATGAAGCGCACGCCGGCGTTGACGAAGAACGAGATGCGCCCGAACACGCTGCCCATCAGCTCCTGCGGCACCCGCTGTCGGACGGCGTCGAGGACCGCGATCGCGTTGCACATCGTGAAGGCGATCTCCTGCACGGGCGTCGCCCCCGCCTCCTGGAGGTGGTAGCTGCACACGTTGATCGGGTTCCACCGGGGGGTGTGGTGCAGGCACCACACCACCATGTCCACGATCAGGCGCCGGCTGGGACCCGGGGGGAAGATGAACGTGCCCCGGGACAGGTACTCCTTGACGATGTCGTTCTGGGTCGTCCCGGCGAGGCGGGACACGGCCAGGCCGCGGTCCTCGGCGTTGGCCACGTAGAGGCCGAGGAGCCAGGCGGCGGTGGCGTTGATGGTCATGGAGGTGTTCATCTCGCCCAGGGGGATGCCGTCCATGAGCTCGGCCATGTGGCCACGGTGGGCGACCGGCACCCCCACCTTCCCCACCTCCCCGGCGGCCTGGGACGCGTCGGGGTCGTAGCCGATCTGGGTGGGCAGGTCGAAGGCGACCGACAGGCCGGTCTGGCCCCGCGCCAGGTTGGACCGGTAGAGCTCGTTGGAGGCTCTGGCCGTGGAGTGGCCCGAGTAGGTCCGCATGACCCAGGGACGGTCAGTCATCGCGCTTCCTCCTCCCGCTGGCGACCGGTCCTGGGGTCGGGGCCGGCCTGGGGCGATCAACTGCGGTGGTGGTAGTCGTAGAAGCCCTGGCCGGACTTGCGACCCAGGCGCTCGGCCGAGACCATGCGCCGCAGCAGCGGGCTGGGCGCGTAGTTCGGGTCCCGGTACTCCTCGTAGAGGGCCTCCAGGATCGCCACGCTGGTGTCCAGGCCCACCAGGTCGAGCAGGGCGAAGGGACCCATGGGGAACCCGCACCCCCCCTTCATGCCGGTATCGATGTCCTCCTTGGTCGCCACCCCCAGCTCCAGCAGGCGGACCGCGTTGTTGAGGTAGGGGAACAGGAGGGCGTTGACGACGAACCCTGCCCGGTCCTTGACCACCACCGGCGTCTTGTGACAGGACTCGACGAAGCTCTTGGCCACCTCGAGGGTGTGGTCGGCCGCCGTGAGCGGGCGGACCAGCTCCACCAGACTCATCGTGGGGGCGGGGTTGAAGAAGTGGATCCCACAGACCCGGTCCGGCCTGGCGGTCTCCATGGCCATCTCGATGACCGGCAGGGTCGAGGTGTTGGTGGCCAGCACGGCCGACTCCGAGCACAGCCGGTCCAGGTCGCGAAACAGGTGCTTCTTGGCCTCCAGGTCCTCGACGATCGACTCGATGACCAGGTCGCAGGTGGCCAGGGCGTCCAGCTCGGAGGTGGCACGGACCCTGGCGACGGCCGCGTCCCGCTCCTCGGCCTCCAGCTTCCCCTTGTCCACCCGCCGGCTCAGCGACTTCTCCAGCGCGGCCATGGTCGCCTCGGCCGTGGCCTGCTGACGGGACCGGAGAAGGACCTCGTGGCCCGCGAGGGCCGCGCACTCCGCGATCCCCGAGCCCATGATCCCCGAGCCGACGATGCCCAGCTGTCCGACCATGCCGGGAGGTTACCGGTCAGTAGGTCGGCGCTCCACCGCGTTTGGCGCCGTTCGTGCCGTCGCCGGCCCGGCCGGTAACGTCGGGCCCTCATGGCAGACCACCGGGTCCCCGGCATGCTTCACGCCCGCCTCCTGGCAGCCGTCGCCGGCCCGGACGTGGCCCGGCAGCGCCGGGCCCTGCTGGCCCGGGTGGCGGGCCGGGTCCTGGCCCTCGGGGACGGGAGCGGTGTCGACCTGGTGCGCCACGCCGCTCCCGACCAGGTGGTGGTGCTGGACCCCGGGAGCCCCCCCCGGGGTCGCCGGACCTCCAAGGCCGCCCGAGGCGCCGAGGCGGTCGAGGTCGTGGCGG
>DASQQH010000517.1:0-2366 GCA_035643555.1 Acidimicrobiales bacterium
ACCTCGACCGAGGCCCGGACCAGCGCTCCGGCCTGACCCTCACCGGCCCGGCCCGGACAGCGCCGCGCCGGGGTCGCCCGTGGGAGCCCCTGCGCCACGGGCCGGGGGCAGGGCCCGGGCGGACCACGGGCGCCCCTGAGGCCGAGGCCGCCGGGGCCCCGGGGAACGGCGCCCGGTAGGTCCCTCGAGGGTGGTTCTCGCCGACCGGGACGGGGCGGCGCCCGCTCGGCCTCCCGTCCCGCAACGGGGCACGGGGGGGCGTCCGGAGCCGAGGCGGTGGGTCCTCTGGCGGTGCGCCCGCCCGGGCGGTCGGTCCCGGCCGGTGCCCACCCACCCGATCGGCCGGCCCTCCCCCGCCTCGGTGCCCGGGAGAAGGCCACCGGCGCCTCCCCGGACGTCGGGTCCGGGGAGGACCACCCCACCGGCGGTCCACCCGCCTCGAGGCGAGCGTCCTCCGGAGGGGGTCGTCGCCGACGCGGCGGGCCCATCCGTGTCGGCCGCGATACGGATGGGGCACCCCGTACGGGGTGCCCCACCGGTGGATCAGACGTCCAGGCGGGCCACGTCGGAGCCGTTGGGCAGCTGGGCCTCGTAGACCTTGTTGTCCACCGGACCCCACAGCCGGCGCTCCCGGATGAACGGCAGGGCCACGCTCGGGTCGGCGGTGTCGATCTCCCGTGCCAGGCGATGCCCGTCGAAGATGGCGTCGGCGATCATCCGCGGCGCCGCGGCGTCGCCGATGAGGTACACCGCCTCCACCTCGTTGGCCTCCAGGGCGGCCGGATCCGACTTGAGCTCCCGGTAGATGGCGTCGTCGGACACCCGCTGGGTGCACAGCACGACCGAGTCCACCTCGAAGCGGTGCTTGTCGTCGGGGTTCCACACGTTGTAGGCGGTGACCAGCCCCGGCTCCAGGCGCTCCACCATCGTGTAGGGGTACAGGTGCACGCCCAGGCGGTGCAGGTCCCGGTGGAGCATCGGCGCCTCCAGGGTGAACTCCATGTAGCCGGCGATGTCGCCCAGGGGGGTGACCAGGGTCACGTCGTGGCCCTCACCGGCCAGCTTCTGGGCCACCGAGACGCCCGTGTAGTAGCTCTCGTTCTCCAGCACCAGCACGCGGTGGCCGACCTGCCTGGTGCCCAGGGCCACCTGGTCCGGGGTGAGCTGCCAGGAGGCCGTGCCGTCGGCGCCCTCGATGGGGGCGTGGGTGCAGGGGTTCATCCCGTCGGTCGCCCAGTGGCACCCGGTGGCCACCACCACGATCTCGGCCCCGTACTCACGCACCTGCTGGGCGGTGAGGCGGGAGCCGGTGTGGACCTCGACGTTGCGGAGCTTGTCCAACTGGATCTGGCGGTAGTTCACGAGCCGCTTCCAGTCCCCGAGGCCCCGGGCGCTTCCCCGGAACAGGTTGGGCTTGCCGTCGGAGTGGCCCAGGGTGGAGATCCAGTTGACCGACCCGCCGATCTCCCGCTCGGCCTCGACGAGGTGGACCGCCGACATCTCCCGCTTGCCGAGGACCATGGCGCACTCCATCCCCGCCGCGCCGGCACCCACGACCAGCACGCCCCGATCGGCGTTCCTGGCCCGGTGGAACCGCTCGGGGTGCCACCCGCGCCGGTACTCCTCCCCGGCGGTGGCGTTCTGGGTGCAGATCATCGGCGGGCCGCCGATCTCCCACCGGGAGATGCACTGGTTGCAGCCGATGCACTCGCGGATGTCGTCCAGGCGGCCCTCCTCGATCTTCTTGGGGAGGAAGGGATCCGAGATCGAGGGCCGGGCCGCCCCGATGATGTCGAACTGCCCCGAGGTGACGATGGCGACCATGGTGTCGGGGTTGGTGATCCGCCCCACCCCAACCACCGGCTTGTCGGTGTGGTTGCCGGCCTTGATGTAGCCGGTGTAGGGCTTCTCGTGGTTCTCCTCGAAGAACCGGGAGGGACCGGCGTTCTGGCCCCACTCGGCGATGTCGCCGATCGTCAGGTCCCACAGGTCAACCAGGTGGTCGGCGTACTCCACGAACCGGATGCCGTCCTCGCCCACCCGCACGCCGGCGTCGCCGTAGAGGGTGTCGACGGCGAACCGGGAGGCAATGGCGCAGGAGTCACCCACGGCCTCGCGCACCTGCTCCAGGCACTCCGCCCAGAACCTGGCCCGGTTCTCGAACGAGCCGCCGTACTCGTCGGTGCGCTTGTTGTAGAAGGGCGACAGGAACTGCAGGGGCAGGTAGCTGTGGGCCCCGTACACGTAGATGATGTCGAAGCCGGCCTCCTTGGCCCGCACCGCGGCGTCGACGTAGTACCGCTGCACCCGGGCGATGTCGTCGCGGTCCATATAGCGGGGGTAGGTGTTGACCTCGAACTCCGACG
>DASQQH010000518.1:0-2814 GCA_035643555.1 Acidimicrobiales bacterium
GACCTCTCTGGCCACCACGGTCATGTGCTGTCTGTCCAAGGGACTGTGCGCACCGGTCGGCTCCGTGCTGGCCGGCTCTGCCGAGACGGTCGCCGCCGCCCGCCAGGAGCGGGCCGTGCTCGGGGGGGCCATGCGCCAAGCCGGCGTGGTCGCCGCCGCCGGCAAGGTGGCGCTGACCACCATGGTCGAGCGTCTGGCCGAGGACCACGAGCGGGCCCGGCGCCTGGCGGCCGCCGTCGCCGACCGTTGGCCCGACGCGGGCTGCGATCCGGCCCGGGTGACCACCAACATCGTCGTGTTCGGCCACCGCCGTTCCGACGACCTCCTCGAGCACCTCCGCGCCGAGGGGGTCCTGGCGGGCTCGATCGCCCCGGGGACGGTCCGGCTGGTGACCCATCACGACGTGGACGACGAGGGCGTGGCCCGGGCGGTGAAGGCCCTGGCGGGAGCCCCCTAGCCCGCTTGGTCGGGCGCACGGGGACCGTCGTGGGCGAGCTGGTGGAGGACCACCCCGGGCGGGCGCTCGCCGTCTACGCCCACCCCGACGACCCCGACGTGTCCTGTGGGGGCACGCTGGCCCGGTGGGCAGCGGCGGGCAGCGAGGTCCACGTGGTGGTGGCGACGGCCGGCGACAAGGGGACCACCGACCCGAGCATGGACCCGGCGGCCCTCGCCGCCCAGCGGGCCGAGGAGGTGGCCGCGGCGGGCGACGTCCTCGGGGTGGCGGGCCAGCACCTGCTCGGGTGGGGCGACGGCGAGCTGGAGGACGACGCGGCGCTCCGCGCCGAGCTGGTGGGCCTCGTCCGACGCCTCCGCCCCGAGGTGGTGGTCTGCCCTGACCCCCAGGCCGTGGTGTTCGGCCAGGCGTACTTCAACCACCGGGACCACCGCATGATCGGGTGGGCCACCCTGGATGCCGTGGCCCCGGCGGCCGCCCTGCCCCTGTACTTCCCCGACCGGGGCCCGCCGCACCAGGTGAGCACCGTGTACCTGTCGGGGACCCTGGCTCCCGACGTGTGGGTGGAGGTGTCGGCCACCATCGAGGCCAAGGTCAGGGCCGTGCTGTGCCACGCCAGCCAGGTCGGCACCGTGGGGGCCTGGGCCGAGGAGGCGGTGCACCGTCGGGCCACCGAGGCCGGGCGCGAGGCGGGGGTGTCCTACGCCGAGAGCTTCCGTCGGCTCCGACTGCTCGGGTGAGGTCCTCCCCGGAGCTGGCGCATCGTAGGAGGATGGGGGGGTGAGGGCGAACGACGGGCTGGGGCTCCTGCATGTCGACATGGACGCCTTCTTTGTCGCCGTGGAGGTCCAGGCTGACCCCTCCCTGGCCGGCAGGCCGGTGATCGTGGGCGGCGCCGGCCCCCGGGGGGTGGTGGCCTCCTGCTCCTACGAGGCCCGGGCCTTCGGTGTCCACTCGGCGATGCCGTCGGCCGAGGCCCGCCGGCTGTGCCCCACGGCGGTGTTCCTCCCCGGGCGTTACGACGCCTACGCCGCGGCGAGCAGGCGGCTGCATGGGGTCCTGGAGTCGTTCACCCCCCTGGTCGAGGGGGTGGCGCTCGACGAGGCGTACCTGGATGTGCGGGGAGCCAACCGCCTCTTCGGCGACGCCCCCACCGTCGCCTGGCGCATCCGGGCGGCGGTGGCGGCGGACCTGGGCCTGCAGTGCTCGGTCGGCGTGGCCCGGTCCAAGCTCCTGGCCAAGCTCGCCTCCAAGGCGGCCAAACCCAGGGCGGCCGCCGGGGGGACGGTCCCGGGGCCCGGCGTGGTGGTGGTGGCCCCCGACGACGAGCTGGCCTTCCTCCATCCCCTCCCGGTGAGGGCGCTGTGGGGCGTCGGCCCGGTCGCCGCCGACCGCCTGGCCCGGTTGGGGGTGTCGACCGTGGGCGACCTCGCCCTGGTCCCCCCCGCCACCCTGGTGTCCAGCTTCGGCCGGGCGGTGGGTCGCCATCTCCACGAGCTCGCCTGGGGGCGGGACGACCGTGCGGTGGAGCCCAATCGGGCGGCCAAGTCCATCGGCCACGAGGAGACCTACGCCGCCGACCTGGTGGACCGGCCCACCCTGGAGCGGGAGGTGCTCCGCCTGGCGGAGGGGGTGGCGAGCCGCCTGCGCCAGGCGGGGAGGGCCGGGCGGACCGTCACCCTCAAGGTGCGCTTCGGGGACTTCTCGACGGTCACCCGGTCCCGCACCCTGGCTCGCCCGCTCGCCGAGGCCCCGGCCATCGCTGGGGTTGCCAAAGGGCTCCTCGCCGACGTGGACGTGGGAGCCGGGGTCCGGCTGCTGGGGGTCGCCGTCGCCGGCCTCGACCCGGCCGAGGCCCACCACGGGGCCCGACAGCTCAGCTTCGAGGACGCCGACGCCTCCTGGCTGGCCGCCTCGGCGGCGGTGGACGCCGTCCGGGAGCGCTTCGGCGACCAGGCCGTGGGCCCCGCCTCGCTGACCGGCGACGGGCAGGGCCTCGACCTCAAGCAGGTGGGCCACAACCGGTGGGGACCAGGGGGCCGCCGCCGGAGGCCGTGACCGGTCGGCCGGGCGCTTCCCGTCGCGTTGTCGTCCCTCCGGGGGTGCGCGATGATGCTGGGGGAGTAGGCGGAGGAGTCCAGGAGCGCCCGGAGTGACCAGTTCGCAAGGTCAAGGGGGAGGGGAGCCGCTCTCGGACGAGGAGCGACGGGTTCTGGAGGAGATCGAGCGCACCTTCCACCTCCAGGACCCCTCCTTCTCCACCCGGCTGCGCTCCGAGACCGTGTACCGCCACGCCGGACGTGCCTGCTCGTGGGGGATCGCCGTGTTCCTGGTGGGCCTGGCCCTGCTGGTGTCCA
>DASQQH010000519.1:0-4422 GCA_035643555.1 Acidimicrobiales bacterium
GGCGGTGGGGTCCCCCGCGGACCTGACCCCAGGTCGCGCCCCCGAGACCCTGCACCTGGCGACCTTCGCCGACCTGGGGATGGCGCGCGCTGAGCGGGACGTGGTGGTGCTGGACGTCCGCCGCAACCTCGAGTGGCGGGAGAGCCATATCGTCGGCGCCGTGCACCTCCCCGTGCACGAGCTGTTCCGGCGCCTGGACGAGGTGCCCGATGCCGAGGTGTGGGTGCACTGCCGGTCGGGCTATCGGGCGTCGGTGGCCGCCTCGATCCTCGCGGCCGCCGGCCGCCGGGTGGTCGCGATCGACGACTACTACGACAACGCGGCGCCGTCGGGCCTCCAGGTCAGGCGCGCCGAGGAGGTTCTCACATGAGCTTGTTGCACCGACGGCTCCGCCGTCCCTACGCCGAGGTCGGGCCCGCACGGGCACACCAGGTCCTCGAGGCCGGCGCCGTGCTGGTCGACGTCCGAGAGCGCCAGGAGTGGAACGCGGGCCACGCCCCCCAGGCGACCCACATCCCGCTGGGCCAGCTCGAGCGCCGGTTGGACGACCTGCCGGAGGGGCGGGCACTGGTGACGGTGTGCCGGTCCGGTCAGCGGTCCGCACGGGCGGCGGCCCTGCTGGGGCGCCACGGCCGTGAGGTCTCCAACCTCGCCGGCGGGATGCACGCCTGGGCCAGGGCGGGCCTGCCCGTGGTCGCCGGGGGCGGTGGCCCGGGCCGGGTGGCCTGACCGGTCGACCACGAGCCGGCACGCGCCATGGCGCCGCCCTCCCGGGCTGGGCGGGCCCCGGGAGGGTCGTGGGGGAGGGTTGGGGGACGATCCGGGGGCCCCGGCGTGGGCCCGACGCCTCGGTGACGACGCTGGGGGCACGGCCGGGGCCCCAGGAAGACCCCGGCCGTGGCCGAGCGAGGGTCCGCCCGGCCCGCTTCCCTCCCGCAGCCTCCCGGAGAGGGGTCCTCGTGGGACGCTCGCCGGCGCCCGGGTGTCGACGGGTGCTGGCCCGCGATCCCCGGACTAGCCGGGGTCCTTGCGCCTGCCGGGGGGCGGCGCCGCCTGGGCCACCTCGACGGCACGCTGTCGGCCCTCGGTGGTCGAGGGGTGGGGGCGGGCCCGATCGAGCACGGCATTGAGCTCGGCCCCGAGGAGGACGGCGAGGGCGGTGACGTAGAAGACGAGGAGGACGGCGAGGGGGGCCGCCAGGGGGCCGTAGGTCGAGGTGTGGCGCAGGCCGGAGGTGAGGTAGGCGCGGATGCCGAAGGCTCCGGCCAGCCACACGACCATGGTCAGCACCGCCCCCGGCAGGCCTCGGACCCAGGGGCTCCGCACGGGCACGGCCAGCCAGTAGAGGGTGGCCAGCAGGACCAGGGACCCGGCGCCCACGGCCGGCCAGTAGAGGTTGTGGACCAGGGCCGAGACCGCCGGGGTGACGGCCTGGGGGGCGAGCACGGTGAGGAGGTTGGGCCCGAGGGCCAGCACCGGCAACAGGATGGTCGCCCCGAGGAGGGCCAGGACGTAGAGCGCCAGGGCGAGCACCCTTGTCCGCCAGCCCGGGCGCAGCCCGTCCATGTCGTAGGCCACGGTGATGGCGTCCACGTAGGCGTTCATGGCCGCCGACCCGGACCAGAACGAGATGACGAACCCGACCGAGGCGATGTTGGCGTGTCCCTGCCCGAGGATCCGGTCGACGAGGGGGCGGATCGTGTCCTGGACCGCCCTGGGGGTGAGCACGGTGTGCGCGGCGGCCAGGATGTCGTGGTCGATACGGGCCACGGCCCCGTGGCCGAACCACGTGCCCACGTAGCCCACCAGGCCGAGCAGGCCCAGCAGCAGGGGCGGCAGGGAGAGCAACGACCAGAAGGCCGCTTCGGCCGCCAGGCGCAGCAACCGGTCGGCAAAGATCTCGCCCACGGTCCGTCGGGCCACGGTGGCGACCCAGGCCAGCCACCGGTGCCGTCGCAGCAACCGACGACCACGGCCAGCCAGGGGCCCCGCAACGCCCCACAGCCGCGCCCGGAGCGAGCGCCCGATCGACCCCGTGACGGTCATTGGCCCGGTCCGCCGGGTGCCCGCCGCATCGCTCGCCGGGGTGCTCCCCGTCGGTGCACGTGGGGGGGTCGCCCCGGGCGTCGCCTGTCGGGGCGGAGGCGGGCGCCGGCGCCAGGACCGCCCGTCGGCCGGGCGTGGCGGCGTCGTCACCTGAGGAACCCCGCCAGCTCCGGGTTGAGCCTGGGGGCGTCGGTGATGGGGATGAAGTGGTGGCGGGCGCCCGGGAGGACCCGGATCGTCGCGTCGGCGAGGAGTCCCCGGGCGGCGGTGTGGACCCGGCCCACGTCGTGGACCCTGGCCCTGCCGGCGAGCACCACCAGCGTGGGGACCTCCATGGCCCGGATGCGGGCGGGGGCCGGAGGGTGGGGGGTGACGCTGACCCGTCCCCGGTACTCGCCACAGCCGAGGCAGGCCAGGGCCGTCGAGGAGGGGTCGAGGGGCGCCCGCCCGGTCTCCCACTCGATCACCCGCCGCACCCGGCGCGCGCTGCGCCGGGCGAGGGCCGGACAGGTACGTGCCAGGTAGGCAAGGCCCAGCCCGGCGAAGCAGGTCGTGGGCTCCAGGAGGGCCAGCCTCCTCACCCTGGTGGGGCGGTGCAGGGCGTAGTTGAGCGCCAGCCAGGCGCCGTAGGAGTACCCACAGACACTCGCCCGGGAGAGGCCCAGGGCGTCGAGGAGGCCGTCCAGCCAGGCCATGTAGTCCCCGACCTCCCTGATCGGCCTGCCCCTCGCCACGCTCATCCCGGCGTCGCCGATCTGGTCGGGGGCGTAGACCCGGTGGGCGTCGCCCAGGGCGCCCACGTTGGCGAACCAGCTGGTGGAGGTGCAGCCACCCCCGTGGAGGAGGACCAGCGGCGCCCCGGTGGGGCGGCCACACACCTGGACACGGGTGGTGCCGTAGTCGCCGGCGACGTCGAGGGGGTCCACCGGCAGCGGCCATCGGGCCAGCTCGGCCCGGTAGGCCGACACGAAGGCCTCGGCAAGCCCCCTCGAGCGGAACCGCCCGCCCAGCTCGACGACGACGTCGGTCACCTCGCCGGCCCCCGCCGGGTGCCGGGGGCCTGCGCCTCGCCCAACCGGGGCCGCCGCGCCCGCCCGATCGGTCGTGACCAGGCGATCGGCCACCCCGGGTTCATCCACAGATTTGCGACGAGTGTGAGACAAATGTCACCACTCTTACTCTTACCGCCCGCGCTGGCCACCCCACCACGCGGCTGGGAGCCCGGCCTGGCCGTCGAGGCCCCGACCGGCGCCGACGTCGCCGCCACCGAGCTGACCGCGTTCGGCGGGGGACGCCCAGGTGTCCCGGCGAGACCGCGCCCGGGAGGTGGGGGAGTGCCCCGTCGTGTGGGCGGGGGACCGGCTAGCTGGTCACGGCCGACCGGGGACGCCCTCGTCCACGACGGCGGTGGTGCTGTCGCTGGCTCCCCACTGCGGGGGACCGGGCCCAGGGCTCAGGGCCGGCGACGGTCCTCCTCCCCGACGGTGGTGACGTCGGGCGGCGTGGGCACTCCTCGGTGGGGCTTCCCCCCGCCCGGGGCGACACCGCCCTCGAGCCGAGCCCGGCGTCGTGGGGTCCGGGCGACGCCCACGGCCAGGACCGCCGCCATGGCGCCGGCGTAGGCGAGGTAGGGGATCCGGACGTCGGCCGCGGTGAGGGGCCAGAAGAGCGGCACACCCACCGTGGCGGTGGGCTCGGCCATGTCCCGGAACAGGTGGCACGCCAGGCCCACCCCGACGCCGACCAGGAGGCGACGCCCGTTCGCCGACCAGCCGGCCCAGCCCCGCGCGCGACCGATCGCCCAGGCCGCCACGAGCACCAGGGCCAGCGTGGCGAGCGAATGGGTGTCGGGGCGGGAGTGGGGGGTTGCGAGCGCGTGGATCCCCAGGTACTGGGGCAGGTGGTCCAGGTCGATGGCCACGGACCCCACGGCCGCACCGGCCAGGAAGTACCGGTCGCCGGGCCAGGCGAAGGCGGCCAGGACCAACAGGGTGGTGGCCAGGTGCGCCGGCTCGTCCAGCACACCCGCCGCCGCCAGCGGCGGATGGATGACGCCAAGGAGGCCGTCGGCGAGGGCGATGGTCGAGGCGGCACCGGCCAGCAGGAGGCGGGCACGCGACAACGGGTCCAGGCTACCGGCCCCCGCCCCCCGGCGCCGAGCGGGGGGTGCCGCCGCCGGGGGGGCTCCCCCCCCGGGTGCCGGTCCACCGGTCAGGGTGGCGGCGAGACGGGCGACGCCCGGGGCCCCTGGCAGGTCCGGGTCGGCGTGGTCCCGTGGCCGAGCTCCGGGGCGGGGGGCCCGGTGGCGGCGAGGCGGTCACGCCGGGCGAGGTCGCCGGAGTTCGGGGAACGGCCCACCGTGGGTCCGGCGCCAGC
>DASQQH010000520.1:0-3994 GCA_035643555.1 Acidimicrobiales bacterium
CCGCCGCCGGGGTGGGGCGGGCCCTCCTCGCCGTGCCCTCCGACGAGCACCCCGACGAGGTCCGGGCCCGCCTCGATCGCTGGACCCCCCTGATCAGCCGCCTCTCCGACGCGGCCTAGACCCCACCCGCAGGGCCCACTCGCCGTGTCGCCCTGCCGGGGCGACGCCTCCGCCCCGCTCGCCCGGGCCCCGACGGGACGGGTCGAGGGGCCTCCGGTCGCCACCACCCCCGCCTCGACCTGACGACCGCCGGGTCGGCGCCCACACCCCTCCGCCGGCCGGGCGATGGCCGCAAGGATCCGGTGGTCCGGCCTCCTCCCCCCGCCGTCCCGGGTCCCGATCCCGGCGGACCAACCGGTGCCCGCTCACCCCAGGGGAGCCTCCTCAGGCCACCCGCCCCATCGGGGACGCCCCGTTCGGAGCGCCGGCCCGGTGCAGTCCCGGCGGGCGCCCCGCCGCCTGGTCGGCCACCACCGGACGACCTCCCCCTCGAGGTCCAGCCCCGCTCCGCGCCTCAGCCGCCATCCTGGGCCTCCCCCGACGGTCTCCCACGGCTGGCGGGCGCCCGCTCCTCCTCACCGGCGCCGGTCGCCCCCCGGGCGCCCTGCCCGTTTGCCCCACCGAGATCCTGGTTCCCCGAGCCCACCCGGGCCGGGCGGCCATCACCGTCCCCGGCGCCCGGGGCCGGGGACTCCGCCGGGCCGGCCAGGGCCGTGTCCATCTCGGGCGCCTCGGCGGCCCCGGGTACGGGGGAGGGGTGGTAGTACTTGCCCCCCATCAGGACCGAGGCCACCGCCGCCACGCCCACCGCGGCGATGGCGAAGTCGAAGGCCTCGTGGAGCCCGGCCGCGAACGGCGGGGAGATCAGGCTGGAGAAGAAGGAGCGCCCGGTCAGGTAGGCCGCCTGGGCGGGGGGCAGGTGGGCCAGCACCCCGGTGGGCCCGAGCAGCGACTGGATGGGGTTGTAGCCGAGAAAGGCGGCGAAGACCGTGGAGGTGGGGGGCAGGTGGGACAGCCCCGCCGCGGCGGGCGCCGGCACGCCGTGGGCGGTGAGCCCCTGGTAGAGCGTGGCGGGCAGCTGGGCGGCGAGGCCCAGGATGATCAGGGTGAAGAAGATGCCGATCGACAGCACCATCGAGGCGTTCTGCCCCGTGGCGATCATCCCGGCCCCCTGCCCCCGCTGCTCGGGGGGGAGGGCGTTCATGACCCCGGCCCGGTTGGGCGAGGAGAACAGCCCCATGGCCAGCCCGTTGAGCAGGATCAGCAGGGCGAACCACACGTAGGAGAAGTCGATGGGCAGCATCTCGAGACCGAGGAAGCTGCAGGCGGCCACGACCATCCCCCCGGTGGTGAACAGCCGGGAGCCGAACCGGTCCGAGAGGTACCCCGACACCGGGCCGGCCACCAGGAACCCGAACGTGAGGGGCAGCATGTAGATGCCCGCCCACAGCGGGGTGGAGGCGAAATCGTAGCCGTGGCGGGGCAGCCAGATGCCCTGGAGCCAGATGATGAGGATGAACATCAGCCCACCCCGGCCCAGGGCGGCGAGCAGGTTGGCCACGTTCCCGGCGGCGAAGGCCCGGATACGGAACAGGGAGATCCGGAACATCGGCGCCGGGACCTTGGTCTCCACCCACAGGAACAGGCCCAGGATCGCCACCCCGCCGATCAGGGCCCCGAGCACCAGTGGGTTGGTCCAACCCATGGTGTGGCCCCCGTAGGGGAGGATCCCGTAGACGATGCCGATCAGGATCGCCACCAGGCCGACAGCGAAGGTCAGGTTGCCGACCCAGTCGATCTTGGCGGGCGTTCGGACCCCCTTCTCCTTCAGGTTGATGTAGGCCCACGCCGTGCCCACGACGCCCACGGGCACCGACACGAGGAAGATCAGCCGCCAGTCGATGGGGCCGAGGATGCCCCCCAGCACCAGGCCGATGAACGACCCGGCGATGGCCGCCACGGTGTTGGTCCCGATCGCCAGGCCCCGCTGGTGGGGGGGGAAGGCGTCGGTGAGGATGGCCGTCGAGTTGGCCATGAGCAGGGCGCCGCCCACCCCCTGGAAGACCCGCATCACGATCATGTACATCGCCCCGGGGGGCCCCTGCAGCCAGGTGAGGGACAGCATGATGGAGAAGAAGGCGAAGACGGCGAAGCCCAGGTTGTACATGCGGACCCGCCCGAAGATGTCGCCCAGGCGCCCGAAGGTCACCACCAGGACCGCGGTCACCACCATGTAGCCGAGGAGGAGCCACAGGAAGTACTTGGTGTTCCCGGGCAGCAGGGGGTTGAGGTGGATGCCCCGGAAGATGTCGGGCATGGCGATGAGCACGATCGACATGTCGATCGTGGCCATGAGCACCCCGAGGGTGGTGTTGGACAGGGTCGACCACTTGCCCCGGTAGGGGTCCGGGGACGACGGCTCGGGTCCCTGCCGCCGCCGGAGGACGCCGACCCGGCTCATCGGCCGGCCCCGGTGAGGTGCTCGCCCTGGCGCGCCGAGCGGGGCGGGGCGGTCGGGTCACCGGCCAGGGTCTCCAAGATGTCCACCCAGGCGGCGAGCTGGTCGTCGCTCAGGCGGTCGAGCAGGGCGGTCACGGCCTGGCGCCGGGCCGCCAGGAACCGCTGGACCATGGCCTCCCCCCGGGCGCTCGGGGCCAGTCGGACCAGGCGGCGGTCGCCGGGATCGGCCCGCCGCTCGGCGAGGCCCTGGACCACGAGGCGGTCGGCCAGGGTGCTGGCCGTCGCCGCGGTGGCGCCGATGTCGGCGGCCAGCTCGTGCATGGTCAGCCCCGCCGCCGGAAGGCGGCTCAGGGCCTGGAGCTGGTGGGGGGTGACCGACCCGAGCTCGGCCTGCACCTCGGGGGGCACCGAGGCCTTGAGGAGGGCCAGCACGGTCGGCTGGAGCTCCAGCACCCGCTCGACGGCCCGGGCCCGCCGGTCCTCGCCTCGTCGCCGGTCTCCCGTCACCGCGCCTCCCGGGTCGCTCGCAGATACTTAGTCAGTTTAACGGTTAGCCAGGCAATGTTGTTCCCGGGCCATGGTGGCGCTGGGCCGGGCCAGGTGGCGCACCCTAAGCCCTCACGTGCGGTTGAGGTCAACGCCGGCGCCCCGGGGGGGATGGGGACGCCGGGTGGCACCGCCCGGCCGCCGTCGGTGTTGCCTGCCTCGGGGACCGGGGCTACCGTGAGGTCAGATGTCTGGAGAACCACTCTTCCGGGGCGTCGGGGTCGCACTGTTGACCCTGTTCGACGCCAACGGCGACCTGGCTGCCGAGGCCACCGCCGACCACGCCGCCCGCCTGGTGGAGGCCGGCGTCGGCGGGGTGCTCGTGGCCGGTACCACCGGCGAGGCGGCGGCCCTCGAGCCGTCCGAGCGCCTCGAGGTCGTGCGGGCCGTGCGGGCGGCGCTGCCGACCCACGTACCGGTGATCGCCGGGACCGGGGCCCCGTCGACCCGCCAGGCGGTGGCCCTCACCACGGCGGCCTGCGACAACGGGGCCGACGCGGTCCTGGTCCTCTCGCCGCCGCGGGTGGCGGACCCCCGGCCCTACTACGACGCGGTGGCCAAGGCCGCCGGGGCCACCCCCGTCCTCGCCTACCACTTCCCCCTCGCCTCCTCACCGGGGATCAGGGTGGAGGACCTCCCCGACCTGCCGGTGGTGGGCTGCAAGGACTCGAGCGGGGACGCCGGGCGGCTGCTCCGGACGCTGGGGCGGTTCGAGGGCGCCCTGTGGGTGGGCTCCCCCGTCCTGACCCTCCTGGCGGGGGCGACCGGGGCGACCGGGGCGATCCTGGCCCTGGCCAACCTGGCACCGGAGGCCGGTCTGGCCGCCTGGCGGGGCGACGTCGAGGCCCAACGGGAGCTGGCGGAGCTCCACGAGGCCACCATGTCCCGATTCCCCGGCGAGCTGAAGGAGCGAACCGCCGCCCGGTACGGGACGCCGGTCACCGCCCGCCAGGGGTAGAGGTGGCGCTCGGTCAGGGGGGGCGGACCA
>DASQQH010000521.1:0-2361 GCA_035643555.1 Acidimicrobiales bacterium
GCAGCAGCACGGCGGTGATGCCCTCGGCCTCGGCCTCCCCGCCCGTCGCCGTCGCCAGCAGCTCCCCCGAGGCCAGCTCCAGTCCCTCCCCGGCGATGGCCTCCCGCTGGTCGAGCGGGCTGGCCCACATGACCAGGTCCAGGCCCGCCGACCGCAGCACCCGGGCCAGGTCGAGGGCCCAGGCGGCGCCCCCCACCAGCAGGGGCCGGGCGCGAGCCCGGCGGGTGACCCCGAGCAGGCGTGCCGCGGGTGCGGCCGTCAGCCCGTAGAGGGTGACGGTGACCACGATGGCGAGGAAGGTGGCCGGCAGGATCTTTGACGCCCCGGCGACGCCCGTGGCCACCAGCTCGGCGGAGAACGTCGACGCCGTGGCGGCGGCCACGATCCCCCGGGGGGCCATCCAGGCGGTGAACCCCCGCTCGCCGGGGGAGAGCCTCGTCCCCACCGTGGCCAGGAGGGCCGCCAGGGGCCTGGCCACCACCACCAGCAGGGCCACCAGACCCAGGGTGGGGAGCACCAGGTGGCGGAGGGACGCCGGGGTCACGGTCGCCGCGATGGCGACGAACAACACGCCGATGATCAGCTGCACCAGGGTCTCGAAGAACGGTCGCCGGGCGGGGACGTCGAGGTCCTTCAGCCTGGCCACGACCAGGCCCATCATCACGGCGGCGATGAGCCCGGCGTCCTCCCGGACCACGTCGCAGGCGGCGGCCACGGCGATCACCAACGCCAGCTGCACCACGGCCCCGAGCACCTCACCCAGGGTGCGCAGGAGCAGCCACAGCACCGCCGCCCCCACCGCGGCGCCCGCCACGCCCACCCCCACGGAGGTGAGGAAGAGCACGACACGGTGCCCGAAGACCCGGTGCGTGCCGGCGGTCACCGACTCGAACACGACCGCCCCCAGGATCCCCCCGACCGGATCGATCAGGGAGCCCTCCCAGGAGAGCACCTGCTGCAGGCGCGGGGAGGGCCGGACGAAGGCCAGGAGGGGCCCGACCACCGTCGGCCCGGAGACCACCAGGATGGCCCCCAACAGCACGGCGGCCGACCACGACATGCCCAGCAGCAGCGCCGCGCCCCCCGCCCCGGCCACCCAGGTCACCACCACCCCGACGGTGATGAGGCGGGTCACCACCCGCCGGGGGTCCCCGCGCAGCCGGTTGCGGCCCAGCGCCAGCCCCGCGTCGTAGAGGATCACGGCCACGGCCAGGGACACGAGCGGCGTGAAGGCCGGGCCCAGGAGGCGCTGGGGGTTGACGTCGCTGGTCAGGGCGCCGGCGACGAACCCCGCGGGGAGCAGGAGGATCAGCGCCGGGATCCGCAACCGCGTGGCGGCCACCTGGGAGCCCGCGGCCAGCGCCATGATGAGGCCCACCCCCACCAGGACCTGGTCGGTCGTCACCCCCGGCCCTCGACCCCCGATCCCGGACCTGGCCCCCGCAAGCGGGGCCCGTCGCCACCGCCCCCGCGGCGGGTGTTCAGCGGTGCTTCCATCGGGGCCACTCCCCCCCGTTCCTCCTCCATGGCGTGCTGCACCGGCGGGCCAAGCATGGCACGCGCGCCGTGCTCGCTGTCGGGGCGGCGCCGGGAACGCCCGGGCTACCAGCCGTCCCGGTGCACGACCTCCCCGAAGGGCCGCCTGGCCGGGCGCTCGATCGGGACCAGCGGACGGTCGGCGGGGTAGCCGAGGGCCAGCAGGTAGGCGCAGTAGTGGTCCTCGGGCATCCCCAGGATCCGGCGGCAGGCGTCCTGGTCCTCGACCGCGGCGTGCCCGCTGCCGATGCCCAGGTCCGCCGCCATCAGGGCCATGGCCATCGTGGCCTGTCCCAGATCGAACTGGTCCATCAGGCGGTACCGCTCCTCCTCGGGCCGGGGAAGGACCAGGGCGATGGTCGCCGCGGAGCGGGCGACGTGGCCCGCGCCCCGCCATACCGTCGACAGCTCCTGAAGGCGATCGGGCTGGTCGCAGACGACGAAGTCCCAGGGCTGGC
Organism: Acidimicrobiales bacterium; assembly: GCA_035643555.1. Taxonomy (GTDB): domain Bacteria; phylum Actinomycetota; class Acidimicrobiia; order Acidimicrobiales; family JAJPHD01; genus DASQQH01. Next base: position 1,995 of record DASQQH010000521.1, read on the forward strand.
GGTTGGAGGCCGAGGGCGCCCGCCAGCCGGCCTGGAGGATGGTGACGAGGTCACTCTCGGGGATCGCCCGCGTCTCGAACGAGCGCACGTTCCGCCGGGCCCTGATGGCATCCCAGGTCTCCATCGATCGAGTCTAGTGATCATCGCCGACATGACCGGTGGGCCACCGTGGCGACGCCGCGCCGCCGTCCGCCTCCCCGGCCCGGAGCCGGCTCGCCGTCGTGGGTGATGGCGGTGATCCCCGAGCCGGGACGACCGACGACGCCCCGCACCGCCAGGTCCCGGACCTGGGTGTCGACCCACCGGCCGGGGTGGTCGGACACATCCCTCCCCACGGACCCCGAGGAGAGGACCCACGCCCTGGTCC
>DASQQH010000522.1:0-7312 GCA_035643555.1 Acidimicrobiales bacterium
GGTCCTGCTGGCGGACCGCATCGTCATGATGTCGCCCTATCCCGGGCGGGTCCACGACGTCATCGACGTGGGGATCCCCCGCCCCCGCCTGGACGCGGTGACCATCCGCACCTCCGAGGACTTCATCGAGGTGCGGGGCCGGGTGTGGCAGCTCCTGCAGGCGGCGAACCGCAGCGGCGGCGGCCAGGCCCCCGAGCTCCAGGGGCAGGTCGGATGACCCGGCCCATGGCGACCGGGCAGGCCGGGGCCGCCGTCGACGCGGTAGCCGACCGGCCGTCCGGCACCGAGGCCTTCCCCCGGCCCCGGGCGCGGCGCCTGCGCCTGGGCCGGCGGACGAGCAGCATCGTGGTCACCGTCGTCTTCGGCGCGATCCTGGTCGGGCTGTGGCAGCTGGTGGGGACCAACCTCGAGCCCCTGCTGCTCTCCTACCCCTCGGCGGTCGCCGGCCAGGCGGTCCACCTGATCGCCAGCGGGAAGCTCGGCTCGGCCTTCGCCACCAGCCTCGAGCCCTTCATCCCCGCCTACCTCATGGCGGTGGTGGTCGGGATCCCCATCGGCCTGGTGCTCGGGCGCTACCGCCTGGCGGAGGTGGCCATCGGCCCCTACGTCACCGCGGCGTACTCCACCCCCCTCGTGGCGCTGCTTCCTCTGTTCATCGTGTGGTTCGGGATCGGCTTCGCCGCCAAGGTCGCCATCATCTTCACCCTCACCGTCTTCCCGATCATCATCAACACCTGGCGGGGGGTGCACTCGGTGCCCAAGACCCTGACCGAGGTGGGCTCGGCCTTCGGGGCCTCCCAGGGCCAGATCATGTGGAAGATCATCGTGCCCGGGACCCTGCCCCACATCATGACCGGGCTGCGCCTGGGGGTGGGGCGGGCCATCATCGGGGTGGTCATCGCCGAGTTCTTCACCGCCGTGAGCGGTCTCGGGGGCATCATCATCAACGCGGGGAACAGCTTCGACACGGCCCAGATGTTCGTGCCGATCCTGTGCATCCTGGCCTGGGGCGTCGTCCTCACCTGGCTCGTGGGCATCGCCGAGCGCCGCCTCGCCCCCTGGCACGTCGCCATGAGCGGCGGCGGGCGATAGGAGGAAGCGGTGGTGAGAACGGCGCCCTACCCGGACCTGCACGACCACGTCCGCGCCCTCGAGGAGGCGGGCCTGCTCATCCGGGTGACCCGCCCGATCAACAAGGACACCGAGCTGCACCCCCTCGTGCGCTGGCAGTTCCGGGGCGGGATCCCCCCGGCGGAGCGCAAGGCCTTCCTCTTCGAGTCGGTCCACGACAGCACCGGCCGGTCCTACGACCTGCCCGTGCTGGTGGGGGGCCTGGCGGCCAACCGGGCCGTCTACGCCCTCGCCATCGGCTGCCCCCTGGAGGCGATCCCGGCGACCTGGCGCCGCGCCGTGGCCGAGCCGATCGAGCCGGCCCGGGTGGCCGACGCCCCCTGCCAGGAGGTGGAGGTGGGCGGCCTCGATGAGCTGCCGGTGCCCATCTCCACCCCCGGCTGGGACAACGCCCCGTACCTCTCCGCCGGCCACTACCTGACCCGGGACCCAGACACCGGGGTCCAGAACTCGGGGAACTACCGGGGCCAGATCAAGGCGCCCCGGCGGGTGGGCATGAACGCCTCCCACGAGCTCAACCAGGGGATCACGGTCCACTGGGACAAGGCCCGGGCCAGGGGGGAGTCCCTGCCCTGTGCCATCGTCGTCGGCGCCCCGCCGTCGGTGACCCTGACGGCGGTGCAGAAGGTGCCCATGGGCGTGGACGAGCTGGCGGTGGCCGGGGCGCTGGTCGGCCAGCCCCTCCGGGTCACCCGCGCCCGCACCGTGGACGTGTGGGTGCCCGCCGAGGCCGAGATCGTCATCGAGGGCCACATCGACACCGAGTTCCTCGAGCCCGAGGCCCCCTTCGGGGAGTCCCACGGCCACGTCAACCTCCAGGAGTACAACGCCTTCATGGAGGTGACCGCCATCACCCGGCGCTCGGACGCCATCCTGCCCTCGATCATCAGCCAGGTCACCCCGAGCGAGTCCAGCCTGATGAAGCTCGTGGCCTACGAGGCGTCGTTCCTCTCCCAGCTGCGGGGGATCGGGATCCAGGGCCTGGAGCGGGTCTTCCTCCACGAGCCCCTCACCAACATCCGCAAGTGGGTCGTCCTCCAGTTCGCCCGGGGCACCGAGTCCACGACGGTGTGGCGGGCGCTGTACGCCGCCAGCGCCCTGCAGAACGCGGTGGGCAAGTTCACCGTGGCGATCGACGACGACATCGACCCCGACAACACCGACGCCCTGCTCTGGGCCCTCTCCTACCGGATGGACCCCCGCCGGGACATGCAGGTCCTCGAGCACCGGTCCTGGGGGCACGGCCCGGCCGGGCCGGCCGGCGACGGGGAGGACGCCGCCATCCTCTTCGACGCCACCCTGAAGGGGCCGTACCCGCCCATCTCCCTCCCCAGGCAGGAGTACATGGAGGCGGCCCTCCAGATCTGGCACGAGCTGGGCCTGCCCCCGATCACCCCCGAGGCACCCTGGTACGGCTACTCGCTCGGGGGCTGGGACGAGCACCTCGAGGAGGAGGCCCGCCGTGCCGTGCGGGGCGAGTACTGGAAGACCGGCGCGGAGGCCGTGGACCGTCGGCGCAGGGACGTGCCGATGAACACCCCGGTGCGCCGGGACGACCCCGGCGCCTAGGGAACGGCCCGACGGGAGGCAGGGCGGATGAGGGATCTGCGGACCTGGATCCAGGACATGGACGCGGCCGGGCTCCTCCGGGAGGTCCGCGGCGCCGACTGGGACCTCGAGATCGGCGCCATCACCGACCTCAACGCCAAGGCCGCCAAGTGGGCGCTGCTCTTCGACGAGATCCGGGGCTACCCCGCCGGCTACCGCATCCTCACGGGGGCCGTGCTCGACGCCCGCCGGGTCTCCTACGCCCTCGGGGCCGACACCGGCGCCGACGAGGCGGCCCTCGTCGCCGCCCTGCGGGGCCGTCTCTACCGGGAGGGCGGGGAGCTCGCCCGGGTCCCGCCCCGGGAGGTGGCCGACGCTCCCATGTTCGAGCACCGCCACCGGGGGGAGGCGGTGGACCTGCTCGGGCTCCCGGCCCCCCGCTGGCACGAGCACGACGGGGGGCGGTATCTGGGGACCTTCGACGCGGTCATCACCCGGGACCCCGAGGAGGGATGGGTGAACCTCGGTGCCTACCGTCTCATGGTCCACAGCGCCAACCGGCTGTGCCTGTTCGTCAACGCCAGCCACCACGCCCGCCTGCACATGGAGAAGTACGCCCGCCGGGGCGAGGCGGTCCCGGTGGCGGTGTCGCTCGGCCACGACCCGGCGCTGTCGATGCTGGCCGGGATGGAGGTCCCCACCGGGGTCTCCGAGCTCGAGGCCATCGGCGGCCTGCGGGACGAGCCCGTGGAGGTGGTCCCCGGGCCGGTCACCGGCCTGCCCCTGCCGGTCGGGAGCGAGTGTGTGGTGGAGGGGTTCCTCTCCGATGAGACCGTCCAGGAGGGGCCCTTCGGGGAGTTCCTCGGCTACTACGCCGGAGGGAAGATGACCACCCCCACGATCGAGGTGGCAGCCCTCTACCACCGCGGGGACCCCATCCTGCTGGGCATCTGCTCGGGGATCCCCCCCTACGACTACTCGTACTTCCGCTGCCCGCTGCGCGCGGCGATGCTCTGGGAGCAGATGGACCGGGCGGGGGTGCCCGGGGTGGCCGGCGTGTGGTGCCACGAGGCCGGGTACTCGAGGGCGCTCAACGTCGTGGCCATCGACCAGCAGTACCAGGGGCACGCCCAGCAGGCGGGGATGGTGGCCTCCCAGGCGCGCGCCGGGGCCTTCGGGGGCAAGTACACGATCGTGGTCGATGACGACGTGGACCCCGCCAACCTCGAGGAGGTCATGTGGGCGGTGTGCACCCGGACCGACCCCGCCTCCTCGATCGAGTTCCTGCGCAGCTCCTGGGGGATGGCCCTCGACCCCATGGTGGTCCGGGGCCCCGACGACGCCCTGAACGAGCTGTCCATGTCCCGGGCGGTGATCGACGCCTGCCGGCCGCTCAAGCGGGCGGCACGGGGGGACTGGCCCGCGGTCGTGCGGCCCCCGGCCGCGGTCGCCGATCGGGTGCGGGCCCGGTTCGGGGAGCTCTTCGAGGCCGGCCGGTGACCCTGGCGGTCGGCCCCCGGCCCCACGTTGGCCGGGCGACGCCCCGCCGGGAGGACGAGCGGTTCCTCACGGGCCGGGCCACCTACGTCGACGACCTTCCGGTCCGGGGCGCCGCCCACGTGGTGTTCGTCCGCAGTCCCCACGCCCACGCCCGCCTGGGCGGCGTGGCGGTGGAGGAGGCCCGGGCGGCCCCGGGGGTGCTCGCCGTGTTGACCGGGGCGGACCTGGCCGGGCGGGTCGCCGACGCCCCGGCGCGGTCCTTCCCGGACACGACGACCGCGGCAGTGCCCCACCCCGTGCTCGCCCGGGACCGGGTCCGCTACGTCGGGGAGGCGGTCGCCGCCGTGGTGGCCTGCCGCCGCGAGGACGCCCTCGACGCCGCGGAGCTGGTGGCGGTGGACTACGAGCCCCTGGACGCGGTGGTGGACCCCCGCCTGGCGGCCGCCGGGCCGGCCCTCCACGAGCACGTCGCCGACAACGTTGTCCTCCGCCACACCCGTGGGGACCCGGAGGGGGCCGCGAGGGCGATCGCCGGGGCCGCCCGGGTGGTGACGGGATCCTTTCACCTGCCCCGGGTCGCCGCGGTCCCCATCGAGCCCCGCGGGGCCCTCGCTCGCCACGACCGGCGGGCGGACGTGCTGGCGGTGTGGGCCAGCGCCCAGGATCCCCACCGCCCCCTGGCCGACCTCTCCCACCTCCTCGGCCGGGACCCCGAACGCCTGCGGGTGGTCTGCCCCGACGTCGGCGGGGCCTTCGGCTCCAAGGGGGCCGCCCCCCTCGAGGCGGCGGTGGCCGCGGTGGCCGCCATGGACCTCGGGCGTCCGGTGAAGTGGGTGGAGACCCGCTCGGAGAACCTGCTGGCCGCCCACCAGGGCCGGGGCCTCGACGCCGAGGTGGAGCTCGCCCTGGACGAGGGCGGGCGCATGCTGGCCGTGCGCGCCCGGCTGATCGCGGACCTGGGCGCCTACCTGCTCCCCTCCACCCCCCTCCCGCCCCGCACGGCGGCGAGCCTCATGACCGGCCCCTATGCCATTCCGGTCGCCCACGTCGAGGTGGTCGGCGTGGCCACGACCAAGGTCCCCACCGGCCCGTACCGGGGGGCGGGCCGCCCCGAGGCGGCCTTCCTCCTCGAGCGGATGGTGGACCAGGCCGCCGCCGAGGCGGGCCTGGACCCGGTGGACCTGCGCCGGGCCAACCTGCTCCCGCCCGGGGCCTTCCCCCATGCCACCCCCCTCGGGCTCACCTACGACTCGGGGAACTACGCCGCGGCCCTCGATCGCCTCGAGGCGGTCGGGGCCTACCGGGACCGCCGCGCCGCCCAGGCCCGGGCCCGGGCGGCGGGGCGGCTGGTGGGCCTCGGGGTGGGGCTCTACATCGAGCGGGCCGGCGGGGGCTCGGAGACCGCGACCCTCGCCGTCGAGGACGACGGGGGGGTCCTGGCCCGGACCGGCTCCTCCCCCCACGGCCAGGGGCACGAGACGACCTTCTCCCAGATCGTGGCCGACCGCCTCGGGGTGGACCCCAGCGCGGTGGCCCTGGCCTGGGGGGACTCGGCCGCGGACCCCGGGGGCACGGGGACCTTCGGCTCGCGCTCGCTCACCATGGGCGGCTCGGCCATGGCGCTCGCCGCCGAGGCCCTGGCGGCCAAGGTGGTCGCCCTCGGCTCCCACCTCCTCGGCGTCGACGCGGACCGCCTTGTCGTCGCCGACGGCCGTGTCGGGCTCCCGGGCGGGGACGGGCCGAGCCTCTCCCTGGCGGCGCTGGCCCGGGCGGGGCGGGACCCCGCCCGCCTGCCGGTCGGGATGACGCCGGGACTCCAGGCGAGCGAGTGCTTCACCGCCCCCTTCGTCTTCGCCGCCGGGGCCTACCTGGCCGCGGTGGAGGTGGACCCCGAGACCGGTCGGCTCATCGTGGCCGACATCGTGGCCGTCGACGACGTGGGCCGGGTCGTGAACCCGCTGCTCGCCGAGGGCCAGGTGCTGGGGGGCAGCGCGCAGGGCCTCGGCCAGGTGGTCGGCGAGGAGGTGGTCCACGACGAGGCGGGCCAGGTCCTCACCGGCTCCCTCGCCGACTACGGCATCCCGACCGCCGCCGACGTGGCGCCGGTGCACGCCGAGTTCGTGGAGACCCCCTCGCCCCTCAACCCCCTCGGCGCCAAGGGGGTCGGCGAGGGCGGGGCGATCGGGGTGCCCGCCGCGGTGGCCAACGCCGTCGCCGACGCCCTGGCGCCCCTGGGGATCCGCCACGTCGACCCCCCCTACACCCCCGAGGTCCTGTGGCGCCTGGTGGCCGGCGCCGGGGGAGGCGCCCGATGAGGTTCGGCTCCGACCTGGTCGTGGACCTCCTCGCCGGCCTCGGGATCGAGTACGCCGCCTGCAATCCGGGGGCCACCTTCCGGGGCCTGCACGACTCCCTCGTCCAGGACCCCGCCCGGCGGGTGGGCCTCATCGAGTGCCTCCACGAGGAGGACTCGGTGGCCATCGCCCACGGGTACGCCAAGGCGACGGGGCGGCCCATGGCGGCCGTCGTCCACGACATCGTCGGCCTGCAGCACGCCAGCATGGCCATCTACAACGCCTGGTGCGACCGGGTCCCCCTGCTGGTCCTCGGGGCGACCGGCCCGGTGGACGCGGCCAGGCGCCGGCCCTGGATCGACTGGATCCACACGGCCAACACCCAGGCCACCCAGGTCAGGGACTACACCAAGTGGGACGACCAGCCGGCCAGCATCGAGGCCCTGCCCGAGTCCCTCGTCCGCGCCCACCACCTCGCCATGGCCGCCCCGCCGGGGCCGGTCTACGTCTGCCTGGACACCGCCCTCCAGGAGGCCCCCCTGCCCGACCCCGCCCCGGAGGTGCCCACCGGGGTCGCCGCCCCGACCCCGCTCTCCCCCCACCCCCCCGCCGTGGACCGCCTGGCGGGCATGCTCCTGGCCGCCGAGGCGCCGGTGGTCCTCGCCGACCGGGTCGGGCGCAGCACCGGGGCGGTCCGCCGCCTGGTCGAGCTCGCCGACCTCCTGGCCCTCCCGGTGATCGACCGGGAGCTCGGCTACAACAAGGTGTCCCTGAACTTCCCCACCCACCATCCCCTCAACCTGTCCGGGGACCTGGCCGAGACCCTGGGCGAGGCGGAC
>DASQQH010000523.1:0-8193 GCA_035643555.1 Acidimicrobiales bacterium
TTCACCATCTTCCCCGAGCTGGTCCGGGGCTACTGTGCCGCCAGCCTGATGGGCAAGGCAATGGGCACCGGTGTGCTCCAGGTCAGGGTCCATGACCTGCGGTCGGCGGCCACCGATCCGCACCGCTCCGTCGACGACGCCCCCTTCGGCGGGGGGCCGGGCATGGTCCTCGCCCCCGGCCCGGTGTTCGGGGCGGTGGAGGCGGTGGCCCCGGTGCGCCCGCTCTACCTGCTGGGCCCGGGCGGACGGCGCCTGGACCAGGCGGTGGTCGCCGAGCTCGCCGCCCGGCGCCCGGGCTTCTCCCTGCTCTGCGGCCGCTACGAGGGGGTGGACCAGCGGGTGGCCGACCACCTGGTGGACGGCGAGCTCTCCATCGGCGACTACGTGCTCGCCGGGGGGGAGGTGGCGGCGATGGTGGTCATCGAGGCGGTGGCCCGCCTGGTCCCCGGCGTGATGGGCAACCAGGCCTCGGCGACCGACGAGAGCTTCGGCGGGGGGGTGCTGGAATACCCCCAGTACACCCGGCCCGCCGAGTTCCGGGGCTGGGCGGTGCCCGAGGTGCTGCGGTCCGGGGATCACCGGCGCATCGCCAGGTGGCGCCGGGCACAGGCCCTGGCCCGCACCCTGGCTCGGCGCCCCGATCTGGTGGCGGCCCGCGGCGGGCTGTCCTCCGAGGAGGTGCAGCTCCTCGGTGAGCACGGGTATGGTGAGAGGGTCCCAGGTTCGCCGGAGGAGCAGCGCGCGCCATGAACCCCACTGATCTGATCGATCGCGACAACCTGCGGGACGACGTGCCCGAGTTCGCCGCCGGCGACACCGTCAAGGTCCACGTCCGGGTCGTGGAGGGGAACCGGCATCGGATCCAGGTGTTCCAGGGGGCGGTGATCCGGCGGCAGGGCTCCGGGATCCGGGAGACCTTCACCGTGCGCAAGGTCAGCTTCGGTGTGGGGGTGGAGCGGACCTTCCCCGTCCACTCGCCCATCATCGCCCGGATCGAGCCGGTGGTCCGGGGTGACGTCCGGCGGGCGAAGCTCTACTACCTGCGGGAGCGGACCGGCAAGGCCGCCAAGATCAGGGAGAAGCGCCAGCCCTCCAAGAGCTGAGGCTGGCCGGCGCCGCCCGGGGGTCGGCGCCCACGCCTGCCGGGTAACGACCGCGCCACGACGGGCCGACGATCCTCCCGGACCGCTCCCGTGCCCGACCGGTCCACCGCCTCAGCCTCCCGGCGATCGGGGGAGCAGCTCCCCCAGGAGGGCGCGAACCCGACGGTCGATCTCGTCGCGGATGGGGCGGACCTCCTCCACCGGCTTGCCCGCCGGGTCGGGGAGGTCCCAGTCCAGGCGGCGAGCGCCGGGGTACACGGGACAGGCGTCCCCACACCCCATCGTGACCACCACGTCGGCGCCCCGGGCCGCCTCGTCGGTCAGTGCCCTGGGCACCTCGCCCGCCAGGTCCAGGCCCACCTCGGCCATGGCCGCCACCACGGCGGGGTTCAGCTGCCCGGCGGGTTCCGAGCCCGCCGAGGCCACCCGCAGCCTCCCGTGGGCGTGGTGGGCCAGGAGGGCGGCCGCCATCTGGGACCGCCCGGCGTTGTGGACACAGACGAAGAGCACCCGGGGCGCCCCGGGGCCGTCCTGCTCGGTGCTCATCTCACCGTCCTCCATCCCGTCATTGCCCGCTACCGGGCTCGTCATCCCCCGCCGCCACGCCCCGGGGGCATCGCCACCCGCCGCGGGCGCCAGCTCCGGGGAGAACAGGCGGGTCCGCGCCCACAGGGCCACGTAGACAAGGCCAACCAGGGTGGGGACCTCGATCAGGGGGCCCACCACGCCGGCCAGGGCCTCGCCCGAGGTGGCGCCGAAGGCCCCGATGGCCACGGCGATCGCCAGCTCGAAGTTGTTCCCCGCGGCGGTGAACGAGAGGGTGGCCGTGCGGGGGTAGGAGAGCCCGAGGGCGCGGCCAAGGAGGAAGGAGCCGCTCCACATGATCCCGAAGTAGCAGACCAGGGGGGCCGCGATGCGCACCACGTCCAGGGGCCGGGTGGTGATCGCCCGGCCCTGGAGGGCGAAGAGCACGACCACGGTGAACAGCAACCCGTAGAGGGCGAAGGGGCCGATCCGGGGAAGGAACCGGCCCTCGTACCAGGACCGGCCCCGCGTCGCCTCCCCGAGGGTCCTGGTGAGGAACCCGGCCACCAGGGGGACGCCGAGGAAGATGGCGACGGAGGTGGCGATGAGGGCGATCGACACGTGCAGCCCGGCGGTGGGCAGCCCCAGCCAGGAGGGGAGGGCCACCAGATAGAGGTAGCCGAGCCCGGCGTAGGCCAGGATCTGGAACACCGCGTTGAGCGCCACCAGCACGGCGGCGGCCTCGCCGTCGCCACCGGACAGGTCGTTCCAGATGAGCACCATGGCGATGCACCGGGCCAGGCCCACGATGATGAGCCCGGTCCGGTAGGCGGGCTGGTGGGGAAGGAGGGCCCAGGCCAGGGCGAACATCAGGGCCGGTCCCACCACCCAGTTGAGGACCAGGGAGGTGGCGAGCATGCGGCGATCGGCGGTCACCCGGCGCACCTGGCCGTAGCGGACCTTGGCCAGCACCGGGTACATCATGACCAGCAGCCCGACGAAGATCGGCGCCGACACCCCCTGGATGACCTGGGCGGCGTCGAGGGCGTGGCCAACCCCCGGCACCCCGCGGCCCAGTCCCAGGCCGAGGCCCATGGCGAGCAGGATCCACACCGGGAGGAACCGGTCCAGGACGCTCAGGCGACCGAGGACGGTGGGCTCGGTGGTCCTCCCCGGTGCCGGTCGCTTTTCGACCACGTCACCCACGGCTCAGGCGCCGTGTGGGCGCGGGCTCATCGATGGCGGTCGGGCGCCGCCTCGGCTGGGCCGCCTCGGGGGGCACCCCGGGCCGCCCTCCGGCGACCGGTCAGGTCGTGCACCGGCAACCCGCGGGGGTCTCGGCGTCGGCCAGGACGGTGTAGACCTCCCAGGGCTCGCCGCCGGGGCCCGCCACCCACACCTTGTCCTGGACGGCATAGCAGCACGAGACCCGGTCCTCGGTGGTGGTCTGGAGGTCGGCGTCGGCCAGGCGGGCCTGGGCAGCGGCCACCTCCTCGGGCGAGGCCACCTCGACGCCCAGGTGGTTGAGGGACCCCGGGGTCAGGGTCGGGTCCTCGAGCAGGACCAGCTTCAGCGGGGGATCGGCGACGGCGAAGTTGGCGTAGCCGGGGCGGACCTTGGCCGGCCCCGTGGCGAACAGCCTGGTGTAGAAGCGGACCGCCTCGGCGAGATCGGCGACGTTCAGGGCGAGCTGCACTCGGGACACGGACCCACACCTCCCGTTATCATCGACATGCGTGGATCCGTCGCAGGATGACATATAGATCGATTCATGTCAATGTCTCCGCGGAGGTGAGGGTGGCCGTGCCGACCAGAACCAGGGGCCAGGAGCTCGACCCGGGGTCCGTCGAGGAGCTGTGTTGCCCAGCGCTCACCGGCGCCCCGATGGGTGCGTCCGACGCCGCCGAGGCGGCCCGGGTCTTTGCGGCCCTTGCCGACCCGGTGCGCCTGCGGCTCCTGTCGATCGTGGCCTCCAGCGCCGAGGTGTGCTCCTGCGAGCTGGAGGCTCCCCTGGGCAAGAGCCAACCCACCATCTCCCACCACACCAGGGTCCTGGCCGAGGTCGGCCTCATCTCCGGGGAGCGGCGGGGCAGGTGGACCTGGTGGCGTGTCAACTCGACCCGGCTGGCCGCCATCCGGAAGGTGCTGGGGGACTGAGGCCACCGGCCCTGTGCGGGCGAGGTCCCGGGACCGCCGGCGGGGTGTGGCGGTGATCATGCAGGCTGGCGCGGTCCGCCGGCGTCGCGGTCGCGCCCTGCCCGTCGACCACCACCGCGAGGAGGCACTGTTGGGATCCGTGCCGCACCCAGCACCTGCAACGACCGCACCGGGGCAGCGCGACGCAGGGAGGAGCCGGCGACCGGTCGGGGGCGGCGGCCACCCGCCGGGGGCCTGGTGGGGAAGGGTGGGTCGGTGAGGCGCTGGTGGCGGGGCGGCTCCCGGCGTACCGTGGTCGAGCTCGGCCTGCTCGCCCTGGGGGTGGTGGTGGTCGCCGGGTTGGTCAGGGCCTTCCTGGTCCAGCCCCTGTTCATCGCCTCGGCCTCCATGACGCCCACCCTGGAGGTCCACGACCAGGTGGTCGTGTCCAAGGTCGCCTACGACCTGCACGGGATCCGGCGCGGGGACCTGATCGTGTTCGCCGGCCTCCCCTCCGGCGCCCCGGCGACAGGGGGCTCCCCCCCGGCCGGGCCCGGACGGATCCTGCGGGCGGTGGTCGGCGACGGCTCAGGGCGGGTTGACCTCGTCAAGCGGGTCGTCGGCCTTCCCGGGGACCGGGTCGCCGCCAGAGGGGGCAAGGTGTACCTCGACGGCCGGCCCCTGGCCGAGCCCTACCTGCCCTTGGATACGCCCACGTCCACCTTCGGGCCGGTGGTGGTGCCGCCGCACCACCTGTGGGTGCTGGGCGATGATCGCACGGACTCCGACGACAGCAGGGTCTTCGGTCCCCTGCCCCGGTCGACGGTGGTCGGCCAGGTGGTCCTGCGCTTCTGGCCACCCGGCCGCATCGGCATCCCCTGAGCGCTCTACAGTTGGATGGCTGGGTGCCGCCCCCGGGTGGCCGCAGAGCAGGGAGGTACGTGAAGCCGGTGTGGACATGAACCCGAGCCGATGAGCGCCGAGGACCTCGAGCGGTACGAGGCGGAGCTCGAGCTGGCCCTGTTCCAGGAGTACCGGGCGGCCCTGCCCATGTTCCGCTATGTGGTGGAGACCGAGCGCCGCTTCTACCTGGCGAACCAGGTCGAGCTGGCGCCGCGGGGGGAGGGTCCGGGGACCTGGTATGACCTCCGCCTGGAGGACGCCTGGGTGTGGGACATGTACCGCCCGGCCCGGTTCGTGACCTCCGTGCGGGTGGTGACCAACCGGGACGTCAACATCGAGGAGCTGCCCGAGCGGGAGCTGTGACCGCCCGGCTCACCGCGTGCCGGGCGGGCCACGGCGGCCCCCCCGTCGCCGCCTGGCGGATCCGCCGGGGCCCCGTCGGGCCCGCGCCTGCCAACAGGGGCGATGCCAGTGGCGCCGGAGGTCGGGGGCGTCCTCGGGGACGACCACCACGTGACCGGTGCGGGGCTCGATGTCCTGGTTGCAGCCCGGGCACTGATAGCGCTTGGTCGCCTGGTAGGGCTGCACGGCCCGGACCTCGGCCGGGAGGCCGGTGAGGGGATCGGTCGGTAGGGTGCCCGCCATGGAGACCATCCTGGTCGACCGGAGCGACGGCGTCGTCACCGTGTGCCTCAACCGCCCCGAGAAGAAGAACGCCGCCGACGACACCATGTGGTCGGAGCTGCGGACCGTGCTCGAGGAGGTGGCCGGGCGGCCCCAGGATCGGGTGGTGGTCCTCACGGGGGCGGGTGGGGCCTTCTGCTCGGGGGCCGACCTGGGAAGCGTCGACCCCGACGAGCACCCGCTGGCCCGGATGCGGCGGATCGGGGCGGTGGCCCTGGCGCTGCACCGCGTGCCCCAGCCCACCCTGGCCAAGGTGGGTGGGGTGGCGGCCGGGGCGGGGGCCAACCTGGCCCTCGGCTGCGACCTGGTCGTGGCCTCCGAGGAGGCGACCTTCTCCGAGATCTTCGCCCGGCGGGGCCTGTCGATCGACTTCGGCGGCTCCTGGCTCCTGCCCCGTCTCGTCGGCCTGCACCGGGCCAAGGAGCTGGCGTTCCTGGCCGACATGCTCTCCGCCCGGGAGGCGGCCGAGGTGGGCCTGGTCAACCGGGTCGTCGCCCCCGGGGACCTCGACGGGGTGGCCGGCGAGTGGGCGACCCGGTTGGCCGAGGGCCCACCCCTGGCCCTGTCGCTCTCCAAGACCCTCCTCGACCACGGCCTCGAGACCTCCCTGGACCAGGCCCTCGAGGACGAGGCCAGGGCCCAGTCGGTGAACCTCGCCAGCGACGACGCCGCCGAGGCCCTCCAGGCCTTCCGGGAGCGGCGCACGCCCCGGTTCCGGGGCAGCTGATCGCCTCACCCGGGAACCGCCACCACCTCCCCGTGGCGGACCGTGCGGTCGGCCGTGGTCACCTGCCGGGCGCCCACCTCGTCCACCTCCACGGTCGTGTTGGCACAGCCGCCCTCGGCCTGGCCCTGGTAGGTGACGGTCAGGCTGGTGGGGGCCACCACCGTCCCCTCCTCGGTGCAGGCTCGTAGCCGGCTCCACCGGACGACCACCCTCGGATCGTCACAGCAGGCGAAGACCTCCGACCACACCACCGGGGCGGTGATCCACCGGGCGGGCACATGGAGGTCCCGGACCACCGTCTCCTCCCCCGTCGCCTCGTCGGTGACACTGGCCCGCCAGGCATCGACGCCCGGGGCTCGGGTCACGGCCAGGCGGTAGGGGCGACCGGGCTGCCAGGGGTAGCCCCTGGTGTTGGGGTTGGCCGCGATGTCGGGGAGGTCCGACTCGCTGCCCTCGAGCTCGCCCCCGCCCTCGGGCCCCGCCCGGTAGCCGCCCCAGTTGACCGCCGCCCGCCCCACCCCCGCCTGGTCCGGGAGCCACTGCAGGCCGAGGTGCCCGGCGCCGCGGTCACGCCTGCCGTCGTGGAATCCGACCTGGAGAGCCCAGAAGTAGAGGCGGCTCACCCCGGGAGGCTCGAGGATCTCCAGGGTGGCCGCCGCTCCCACCAGGGGCTCGGGCTGGTCCAGGCGCCACCACAGGTGGAACGAGGAGGCGCCGTTGGCCGAGGTCGGCCGTCCCCGGACCCGTCGTCCCCACCTGCCGAGCACCGCCCTCAGGTTACCCAGTCCCCTCGCCCGTCCCGGGCGAGGGGACTGGCGGTGTCCCGGCACCGGCCGCCGGTCTCCGGGGTGCCCCCGGACCCGGCCACTAGGGTGGGGCCCGTGGAGCCCGGCGAGGTGGACCGGCGGGTGGCCGCGGCCCGGGTGGGTCGCCTGGCCACGGTGACCCCCGAGGGCCGTCCCCACCTGGTGCCGTGCTGCTTCGTGCTGGCGGCCGACACCGTCTACTCGGCCGTCGACGCCAAGCCGAAGACCACCCGGACGCTCCGGCGTCTGGCCAACCTCCGGGCCACCGGCGTGGCGGCGCTGCTGGTGGACCACTACGAGGAGGACTGGTCGGCGCTGTGGTGGGTGCGCCTGGACGGCCGGGGCCGGGTCCTCGAGTCCGGGGAGGAGCGGGACCGGGCCCTTGACCTGCTGGCCGGTAAGTACGACCAGTACCGCCGGCAGCCACCACCGGGCCCGGTGGTGGCCGTGGACATCGAGGACCGCCGCGCCTGGCCCTGAGCCCAGACCTGGACGGCGGGGACGGGCCTACTCGGGCGGGGCGCCCAGCAGGGAGGCGGGCTCGGAGGTCCGCCGGATGGTCACCGCGGCGATGAGGGCCCCGGCGGCGAGCATGGCCCCGGCCAGGAGCAGGGCGACGTTGAGCCCCGAGGCGAAGGCCGCCTCGGCGGCGTGGATGACCTCCATGACCAGGCGGCTGTGGCCGAAGCCCGCCGGCCCCGTCTTGGGGACCCCGCCGTGGGTGACGGCGTGGAGCACCAGCGCCTGGAAGTTGGCGGGGATCCCCAGACGCTGCAGCTGGGTGACCAGGTGGCCGGTGAGCTCGGCGTTGATGACCGCCCCCAGCACCGCCACGCCGAACACCGCGCCGAGCTCCCGGCTGGTGTTGCCCACGGAGGCGGCCATGCCAGAGCGCTCGGCGGGGGCGACGGTGAGGATCGCCGCGGTCACCGGGACCATGGCGATCCCGAAGCCGACCCCGGCGATGCCCAGGGTCCACCCGAGGGTTGCGAGCCCCACGTTGGGGCTCAGGTAGGCGTTGGTGAGCAGGATCCCCGCCGCCCCGAGGACGCACCCCACGGTCATCGGGACCCGGGGCCCGGCGCGGCCCACCCACCGACCGGTGAGGGCGGAGGCGGCGATCATGCCCGCGGCCATGGGGAGGAAGTCGAGCGCGGTGGCATACGGGGAGGCGTTGGCGATCAGCTGCAGGTACAGGGCCACGAAGAAGAAGATGGCGAAGATGCCGAAGAACGTGGCGAAGACCACCAGATTGGCGCCGGTGAAGGCCGGGCGGCGGAACAGCCTCACGTCGAGGACCGGCCTCTGG
>DASQQH010000524.1:0-10101 GCA_035643555.1 Acidimicrobiales bacterium
CGGTCGAGCCTGACCCGGCGCGGGCCTGGGTCCCCATCGCCGGTCCCTGGGACCTGTTCCCCGAGGACCAGGACCCGCGGCCGAGAGGCCTGCTCTCCGCGGGCTACGGTGGCGGCCAGGGTCCCGGGTGCCGGCGCTCCCGGGATGGTGACGACCCAGGCCGCGGTCCGGGGCAGGCGACGAGGCGCCGTGGCCGCCGTGGTGGGTCACGGGATCCCGGCCACGCCAGCCGGGGGACAGCCGAAGGGAGCGGTATGGATGACCTTGTGCCAACGGGGCATTGCTGGTGCGGGTGCGGGGAGGTGACGGGCCTGGGATCCTATTTCGCCGGTGACCATGAGCAGCGGGCCGCGCTGGCGGTCATCGACCTGGAATACGGGAGCGTGGCGTCCTTCTTGGTGGAACACGGTTTCGGGCCAGACGGCCGCAATCCGCTGGAGGAGCTGGAAGAGGGCTGAGCACAGGTCGGAGCGCCGGCGCGGGTCGGCCCGCCGACTCCGGCCAGCCGGGTGCTCCGGCTACAGGCCACCGCGTTTCACGAGCTGGGCGGCGATGACGTTCCGCTGGATCTCGTTCGTGCCCTCGCCCACGATCATCAAGGGGGCGTCACGGAAGTACCGCTCGACGTCGAATTCGGTGGAGTAGCCATAGCCACCGTGTACCCGGACGGCGTCGAGGGCCACCTCCATCGCCGTCTCCGAGCAGAACAGCTTGGCCATGCCCGCCTCCAGGTCCGACCGGTCGCCGGAGTCGTAGCGGTCGGCGGCGTGCAGGAGCAGCTGGCGGGCCGCGGTGAGCTTGGTGGCCATGTCTGCCAGATGGTTGCCGACCGACTGGTGCTGCCAGATGGGCCGCCCGAAGGTCTCCCGTTGCTGAGCGTACGACAGTGCGTCGTCGAAGGCCGCCCGGGCCACCCCGGTAGCCCGGGCGGCGACCTGGATGCGCCCGATCTCGAGCCCCCGCATCATCTGGGCGAACCCCCGTCCCTCCACCCCGCCGAGCAGCGCGTCCGCCGGGACATGGCACCCCTCGAAGGACAGCTCGCAGCTCTCCACCCCCTTGTAGCCGAGCTTGGGCAGATCGCGGGACACGGTGAACCCGTCCTCGACCAGGAGGATACTGATGCCCGTGTGGGGTGGCGTGGCGGTGGCATCGGTCTTGCACAGGAGGGCCACCAAGCCGGACCGGCGGGCGTTGGTGATCCACATCTTGGTGCCCTGGACCACGTACGCGTCGCCCTGGCGGTGGGCGACCGTGCGCATCGCCTGGAGATCCGAGCCACCGTCGGGCTCGGTGAGGGCCATGGTGGCGCGCAGCTCCCCGGTGGCCATCCGGGGGAGGTAGCGGCGACGCTGCTCGTCGGTGCCGTACTCGACCAGGAGCTTGGCGACGACCGTGTGGCCACCCATCGCCCCGGCCAGGCTCATCCACCCCCGTGCCAGCTCCTCGGTCACCAGGGCGTAGCAGGGGGTGGAGACCTGGACCTCACCGTAGGGGGCGGGTATCGCCAGCCCGAAGACCCCGAGGGCCTTCATCTGGGTGATCAGCTGCTCGGGGTAGGCGTCTGCGTGCTCGAGCTCCCGGGCCACCGGCCGGACGTCCCGGTCCACGAAGTCGGCAACGGTCTCCACGATCGCCGACTCTTCCGCGTCGAGCGGGTGCATCGCCGTCCTCCCGGGGTTGGGTCTGCGGAGACGACCAGCATGGCAGCAGGACACCGGGAAGGGACACCGTGGCGTCGCCCGTCGGGGCCCTCCCGGATGCGCACGACCGTCGCGATCGTCGTTCCTCGGGCTCTGGCCCCCTCCTGGCCCCCGCCCCCCCGGGCCGATCGGACCCGGTCCATCGGGTCGGACCGTCCCGGGGCGGTCCAGCGGGGCCCGAGCGGCGCCGGGTCGCCGACCCTGGTGGGGCCAGGTGGCGCCCCCCGACCCCGGACCGCGGCGCCCGTCGCCGGCCCGATAGCCTCACAGCCGTGGTGCCTCCCGTCGTTGACCTGTCGTGGGTGTGGGCGCGATGGGACGAGGTGGTGCTCGCGGACGTGCGCTGGTACCTGGACGGTCGCCCAGGGCGCGCCATGTACGAGCGTGGGCACCTTCCGGGAGCCGTCTTTGTCGACCTGGACCGGTGGCTCGCCGGGGCACCGGGCGCAAGCGGCGGCCGCCATCCGCTTCCGGATCCCGAGGTCTTCGCGGCGGGGATGTCCTCCCTGGGCATCGGTGACGCGACCACCGTTGTGGGCTACGACGACGCCGGTGGGGTGGTGGCCGCCCGCCTGGTGTGGCTGCTCCGGGTGACCGGCCACCCGGCGGCGTTGCTGGACGGGGGCCTCGCCGCCTT
Organism: Acidimicrobiales bacterium; assembly: GCA_035643555.1. Lineage (GTDB taxonomy): Bacteria > Actinomycetota > Acidimicrobiia > Acidimicrobiales > JAJPHD01 > DASQQH01. Next base: position 2,341 of record DASQQH010000524.1, read on the forward strand.
CGGGGGACCGCTGGAGACGGCGACACCCGAGGTCGGCCCGGCCCGGTTCACGCCGCGCCCCTGGCCGCCCCAGCGGCTGGCGACCATCGAGGACGCCACGGACCCGGCCAAGGTGGTGCTGGATGCCCGCAGCCCCGAGCGGTACCGCGGCGAGGAGGAGCCGGTCGATCCCCGGGCAGGCCACATCCCCGGGGCCCGGAGCCTCCCCTGCAGGGCGAACCTCGACGCCGACGGCTCACTCCTGCCGGTGGCCACCTTGCGTCGGCGCTTCGACGCGGCCGGCGTGGCCGGGGATGCCTCGGTCGTCTCCTACTGCGGGTCGGGGGTGACCGCCTGCCACACCCTGGTGCTCCTGGAGCACTGCGGGTTCGAGGGCGGGCGGCTCTATCCAGGGTCATGGTCCGAGTACAGCCGGGCACCCGATCGTCCAGCGGCGACCGGGGATCCCGGGGCTCCCGGGTCGATGGCGGGGGACGGCTAGAGCTGGGACAGCCCCCTCTGGAGGTCGTCGCGGTCCATGACGGGCGTACAGGTGATCTTGGCGTTCAGTCTGGTGAACAGTGGCTCGACGAGGAACGGGATCTCCGAGGTGTCCCGCAGGTCGAACACGACGTAGCCGCCCCGGGAACCATCCACGGTGGTGAAATACGCGGCCTCGGGCTGCAGGCGTGCTAGCGCCTCGTCCAGCACCTTGGGAAGCGTTCCGTCATCGATCGCCCTGTTGCCTGCCTCATTGTCGATCTGCAGTTGCAGCATCATGCGCATCGGTTCAGCTCCTTCGGGTCGGCTCGGGGCGACGCGTTCGGCGCCGCCCCCCGCTGTGGTGGCGTCCCCCCCCTCCAGGCGCTTCCGGCAGCCCTGTGGCCACCGGCCCCGGCGTCCACGCACGCCGACTGGCCCGGCATCGCGGCGTGGGACCTCGGTCCCACGGACGGGTGACGGACCCGGCGCTGCCTCCTGGCTGCCCAGGGCCCCCACCTGATCAGGCGTACCGCTGTGGTGGGTTGGGAGATGGGGCCCGGGTGGGCGAGACGAACCCCAGGGTAGGTCGGGGTGGCGCCCCTGTCCCGGGTACGGGGGGGACCGGGCGTTGGTTTCTCTCAACGTGGGGCTGGCCCCCCGGATGAACGGGGCGGTCCTCGGGGCCGTCCCGGGGCCGGCGGCGATGGCGGGTCGGCCGCGGGTGGTCTCAGGTCCCGGGTGGCGGGCTACCCACCGCGCCCGTCCGGGTGACCGGCGCGGTGGTCCTCCGCTCAGGCCTGGGCCGGCAGGGAGCGACCCAGCTCCTTGCCGTTGCGGTCCAGGGCAACCGCCACGAAGGAGGGGCCCTTCTCGTTCACCGAGATCGCCGTCTCGAACCCGTTCCGCCGAGCGGTGGCCACCGGGGTGAGCGACGAGGGGTCGGGGCCGGCCAGCACCCGCCAGGACCGCAGCTCGGTGGCCCCGTTCCAGCTGACGTAGACCGTCTTGGACCCCGTGGGGTTGGGTCCGAGGGCGATGGTGGGGGGCTCGCTGGGGTGGCCCACCCAGTTGAAGGTGTAGGAGCGGTAGGACTGGTCGTTGGCCGGGAGCCGTCCGTCGAGGATCAGGGAGCCGTCGGCGAGGAACTCCGAGAAGTAGGGCTGGTTGCCCCACCCGACGAACACCCGGCCGCCCGGGAGGAGCTGGGTGTTGCCCTGGTTGGCCGCGAGCAGTCCGGCGGGGTGGGTGTACTGGTGGAGGAGGGTCGCCCGCCGCCTCGTGGTGTCGAGGCCCAGGATGATGGCCCGGGACCGGGGCTCCTCGGGTGGCGAGGCCCCGTCGTCGAACACGCTGAGCGTCCCGTTCGGGTGGAGGCGGGCGTCGTGCTGCCAGTAGAACTTGGCACCCGGACCCATGGCGAAGTCCGACCGCTTTCCGTTGAGGCGCCACCGGACCTGGCCGCTGTGGCGGTCAACCTTGTACACCGCCCAGGTGTTGCGGGCCGAGATGATGAGATCTCCGTCCGGGGCGAGACCGACGGAGTTGATGTGGAAGTAGTCGAAGGGGGCGGCCTGTTTCCCTCCCGGCAGGTTGAGGTAGGTCTCGGTGACCCCGACGTGGCGCAGGCTGTCCCACTCGAAGAGCACCTTCCCCGTCGCCACGTCGATCTCCTGGGCGACGCCCGACAGGACCTTGCCGTTCCGCGGTCCGCCCAGGGCCGACAGGTCGGCGGCTGCGGTCCGAAAGGCGGTGATGAGGGCCGTGTTCTGGGGCGTGAGCCGGAAGTCGTGCAGGTCGGCCTGGAGGCCGTTCCCGGCCTGGACGGTGGCGATCCGCCGGTAGGAGGCGTCGGCGATGACACAGCTCCCGTAGCCGACCCCGCTCTTCACCGTCCCCTGCCACCACGTGAGGACCTGCTGGCCCCGGTAGGTCTGGACCGAGAAGTCCATCGGGCTGGACGAGGAGCCCGGCAGGGGCTGGAACCACACCAGGTGCCCATCGGTGTCCAGGATCATGAGCCCCTGCTGGCCCGGCCCGCTCGCCGTGTACCCCTTGGGGGCCATGAGGATGAAGCGGGGCGCCCCCGACCCCGGCACGAAGTCCCGGCCTCGACGGTCCACGGTCACCGTGGGCGGCGACAGATCGGGGCGGGAGACGAAGCTGGCGACCTGCTGCCCCAACGCCGGGGCCCGGGCCGTCGGGGCGAGCGGGGCCGCCGACGAGGTGCCCACCGGGCCCGTGCTGCCCCTGGGCCAGCTGTAGCCGATGTACCCCGACACCGCCAGGGCCGCGGCGCCCCCGCCCGCCTTGGCGGCGGCCCCCAGGACCTGACGGCGGCTCCACCGCCTCGGCTGGTGGGCATCTCCGCCCCCGCCTGGCTGCTGTCCCGTCTCGTCCCCGGTGGTCACGGTGCCGGCTCACCTCGTACCGATCGCCAGCGGGGAGCCGGGGGGGCCGTTGCCACCTCCTCATCCCACCACATCGGTGCTCTCCATGGGCGTCGTTCCGGGCGCGTCGGGTCCGGTCGCCCGGTCTCGCCGACGGGGTCCCGGGTCACCAGCCCGGCCGAGATCGCCGCCCGGTACCGGCGGCGGGTGGTGGGCGTCGCCCGAGCGCCCGGCCCTACCGGGGGGGCCGAGGTGCCGCGGCGCCCCAGCGGGGACCGCTGCCGACGTCGTGTTCCGTCATCGCCAGGGTCCGCCCCGGGCGGTCAGGTGTGCCCGGCCTCCCGCGCCACTGGTGGGGTTCCGGGGTGGCGGGCATCGGCTGGCGGTGGCGAGCCGCCTGTCGCCGCTGGCCAGAGGAGGATGGCCTCGCTCGGCACCCCCACCCTGGCCCGCTGCCCGGGCGCGGTCTCGGTGGGAGCGGCCCTGCGCACCAGGAGGTCCGGTCCGTTGTCCAGGCGAACGACGATCTCCCACCAGGGTCCCAGGTTCACGGTGTCCACCACGGTCCCGGGGTAGGTGGGGGCCGACGGCGTGGCTGGTGACGGGTCCTCGAGGGTCACCTGCTCGGGCCGCACGCACCAGGTCACGGCGGTGCCCGGCGGCAGGCGATCCCGGGCCACCGCCAGCCACACCCCACCGGCCTCCAGCTTGCCGGGCGCCACGAGGTGCCCGGCGCGGAGGTTGGTCATGCCCACCAGCCGGGCCACCTCGGGGGTCGCGGGAGCGGTGACGACCTCGGCCCTGGTGCCGGCCTGGAGGGCCGTGCCCCCCTCCAGGACCACGACCTCCTCGGCCAGGAGGGCGGCCTCGGTGGGATCGTGGGTGACGACGACCGTGGCCACGCCCGTCTCCTGTTGGAGGCGACGCAGCTCCCGGCGCAGCTCCTCCCGCACCGGGGCGTCGAGGGCCGACAAGGGCTCGTCGAGGAGGAGCACCCGGGGGTCACGGGCCAGGGCCCGGGCCAGTGCCACCCGCTGGCGTTGGCCTCCGGACAGCTGGTCCGGAAGGCGGTGCTCCAGCCCCGAGAGGCCCAGGCGGGCCAGCCACCAGGCCGCCAGCCCCGGGTCGGCGCCCACGCCGAACACCACCTGGCGCCACACGTCCAGGTGGGGGAAGAGGGCGGCCTCCTGGGGGACGTAGCCGATGTTGCGGTGCTCCGGGGCCAGCCCGTCGAGCGCCACCGGGCCCAGCCGGACCTGTCCCACCCGGGGACCGACCAGCCCCGCCAGGCAGCGCAGCGTCATGGACTTGCCCGCGCCCGAGGGTCCCAGGAGGGCGAGGTGGGGGCTGTGGCCGACGTGGGCCAGGCGGAGGCGGAACGAGCCCACGACGGTGTCCAGGTCGAAGCCCAGCGCGACGGGGTCGTGGTGGGCGGCCCCCCGGCCCGCCGGCGTGCCGGTGGTGGGCGTCCGTCGGCCGGTGGCGCCACGGACGAGCCGGGCCAGAGAGGGGCCGGGTGACCAGTTGACCAGGACCAGGACCGCCCCGGCCGCGCCCAGGGCCGACGCCGTGGGCGCCAGGGCCGAGCCCAGGCCCGTCCCGGTGAACTGGACGAAGGTGAAGACCGGCAGGGAGTAGGGGTGGTAGGCGAGGATGATCGTGGCGCCGAACTCGCCGAAGGCCCGGAGCCAGGAGAGGAGCAGCCCGGCGCGGATGCCCGGCCCCGCCAGGGGAAGGCTGACCCGGGTGAAGCGGGACCACTGACCGTGGCCCAGGGTGGCGGCCACGTCCCCCAGGGCCGGGTCGACGGTGGCGAAGGCGGATCGGGCGGCGACGATGAGGAACGGTGCCGCCACGAAGGTCTGGGCCAGCACGATCCCGACCAGGCTGTCGGTGAGGTGTCCCCCGAAGGCGCGACCCACCAGGGTGTAGGGGCCGGCCACCTCGATCAGGAGGATGCCGCTCATGAGGGGGGGGAGGGCGAGGGGCAGCTGCACGGCGACGCCCAGGATCCGGCCGGCCTGGCCCCGGGCTCTGGACAGCAGGTAGGCGAGGGGGATGCCCCCGAGGGCGATCACCGCGGCGGAGATGGTGGCGCTGAGCGCCGAGACGCCGAGTGCCGACGCCAGTCCCGGGACCCCGAAGTGGGCCCGGCCCAGCCGCGGCAGGAAGGCCACGATCGGGACCAGGAGGTAGAGGGCGAGCAGGCCCCCCAGCCAGGGCAGCGGTCCCCACCATGGCCCCCGACCGGGCCGCCCCGGGCCCGGCACCGTCGGGCGGCCGATACCGATCACTCACGATCCCAGCGACAACACCCCGTGGAGCCCGGCGGGGACCGTGGCGGTCGTGCCGGTGACCGTGGGGGTGTGCTCGTGCAGCCCACCCGCAGCGAGGGTGGTCCTGTCGGCGGGACCCAACAGGTACTTGATGAAGGCCACCGCCCCCGCGGGGTCCGGGGCGCCCTTGAGCACGGTGACCGTGTAGGTGGCGCCGAGGTGGATCGGGCTGATCGAGACGGTGGGCAGGTGGGGCCGGACCGCGGCGGCCTCGACCGAGTAGAAGAACCCGGCGTCCAGCTGGCCGGCCTGGAGCCGGCCGACCAGGTCCTGTTCGGGGAAGACCCCCGAGGAGCCCTGAGCCAGCTTCGCCAGGGCGGGATCGTGGTGGCTGGTCGCCGCCTGGTCCAGCGCCTTGACGATGAGGGCGCCCTTGGGGTCGAGCGTGGGATCGGTGCGGCCCAGCTTGAATCCGGGCTCGGTCACCACCTGCCACCAGGGCTTGGTCTTGAACTGGGAGGCGAACCGGCTCTTGGGGTTGTAGGCGATGACCAGGGGGGAGGTGGCGAAGGTGGCGTACCAGGAGACCCAGTTCCCGTTGGCCCTGCCCATGAGCAGGTGGTCGGGGGCAGGGCTGGCCGAGAGGAAGACGTCGCCTCGGCGGACCTTGTTCTTGATCTCCTGCGCCACGCTCTTGGACCCCCCCGAGAAGCCCTCGACCGTGTAGCCCGTGGCCTGATCGAAGGCGGGCGCCACGTGGTGCTCCATCAGGTTCACCAGCGAACCGGCGTAGAGGACGGCGACCCGTCCGTGGCCCTTCGCCGTCCCGGTCGTTCCGGCCGAGGCGGCCCCAGACGGCGGCGTTGTCCCCCCGCTGGTCGGCGCGCCGGACCCGCAGGCGCTGATCACGAGGGCCATGCCCGCGAGGGGGACGAGGAGGGGGACGAGACGGGTTCGCATGCGGGTCCTCTTCAGGGTTGGGGGAGCTCCACGACGACGTTCGTCGCCTTGACGGCGGCGACCGCGATGACCCCGGGGGCCAGGCCCAGTTCGTCGGCCGCCTCCCGGCTCATGAGCGAGACCAGGCGGTGCCGTCCCGCCTGGATGTCCACCTGGGCCATCACCCGGTCCTTGGTCACCTTGGTCACGATCCCGGTGAAGCGGTTGCGGGCGGACTCGGCGCCCACGGCGGGTGGCTCCGTGGGCGGGGCCTGGTCGGCGATGAAGTGGGCCAGGGCGGCCGCGTCGATCACCCGGCGGCCGCCCTCGGTCTTGGTCGCCCGCAGCCGGCCGCTGTCCGCCCAGCGTCTGACGGTGTCGTCGCTCACGCCGAGCAGCTCGGCCGCCTGGGCGATCCTGATGCCTGCCACGTTCCCAGGCTATCTCGCTGATGCGAACTGACAAAGCCGAATACTCCGTGAACTAGGGCCAAGAGGCTGCCAATAACCGCAGATGCGATTACCGCTCGGTCCGCCGGCAGGTGGCCGAGGCGCTCCCATGCGGGACGGCGACGGCGGGGGGCCGGTCCTGGCCGTGGCGGCGGCGATACGGTTGCTCCCGTGGCTCCCCGTGGCCGGCGTGACGACCGCCCTGCGCCCGCCGGGTGGGCCGCCCTCCTCGAGGCGTCCGCCGGCCTGGTCCTGACGGCGAACGCCCTCCGCCCCGTGGGCCGCCGGCCGACGGCGGTCGCCCTCACCTCCCTCGGGGGGTGGACGGTCTCCGAGCTGCCGCTGCTGACCCTGGCCGGCCAAGTGGCGACCACCGCGGCGGCGCTCCGGCGGGGGGTGTGGAGGAGGCCGGCGGGCAGGGCTGCGGTCGCCGCCCAAGCGTTGTCCGCCGGAGGCCTGGTCGCGCTCGAGGTCAGCGCCCGCCGCTCGGCCGAGGTCCTCGAAGCGGCCCTGGTGGCGGGATTGGGACCGGGGTATCGCCAGGTCGTCGACGACGCCGGGCTCACCCCCCCCGAGGTCGCCTGCGGCCCGCTCGGGGGGGTGGTGCCCCCACGGGTCCGGCGTCGGGACCATCTCCTCGCCTCGGGGGTTCCCTACGGTCCCGCCGGGAGCCGCAACCTCCTCGACGTGTGGGGCCGGCGGGACCGCCCGGGCGGTGGGGTCGCCCCGGTGGTGATCCAGGTGCCGGGTGGGGCATGGGTGTCCGGCGATACCCGGTGGCAGGCCTACCCGCTCATGGCGAGGCTGGTGCGCGCCGGGTGGCTGTGCGTCCCGATCAGCTACCGGCTGAGCCCCGGGGCCAGCTGGCCCGACCAGCTGGTCGACGTCAAGCGGGCCATCGGGTGGGTCAAGGCCCACATCGCCGAGCTGGGGGGCGATCCGGGGTTCGTGGCGATCACCGGGGGCTCGGCGGGGGGGCACCTGTCGGCGCTTGCCGCCCTCAGCGCCAACCATCCCAGCCTCCAGCCGGGGTTCGAGGACGTCGACACCGCGGTCCAGGCGGCCGTCCCCCTGTACGGGGTGTACGACCTGGCCGATTGGGACGGGCGAGGGGGGCCAGCGACCAGCATCGCCTTCGTGGAGCGAACGGTGCTCAAGACGCCTCGATCCCGGGATCCCCGGCTCTGGCGGGCGGCGTCGCCGATCAGCTGGGTTGGGCGGGACGCCCCGCCCGTGATGCTGGTCCAC
>DASQQH010000525.1:0-2163 GCA_035643555.1 Acidimicrobiales bacterium
ATCGCCACCGCTGTGGGGGCCCGGGTGGTGGCTGTGGAACCGCTACCGGCCAACTGCGGCTACCTGCGGAGGAACGTGGAGGCCAACGGACTCGGGGCCAGCGTGACCATCTGGCCGGTGGCCCTGGCCGCCCGAGTCGGGTCGACCGGCATCTACGCGGAGCACGGGGGGGTGGGAAACGCGGCCCTGGCCACCTTGGACCAGGCACCGCCTCGGGGACCCGCACGGCTGGACGGGCGCCCGGTGACGAGGGTTCCCGTCGCGACTCTGGACGAGCTGGCTGCCCATGTGCCGGGGGCGGCAGACCGACGGTGCTGTCTGGTCAAGATGGACGTGGAGGGGTTCGAGCTCCAGGTGCTCCAGGGCGGCCAGCGTCTTCTCACCTCACACCGGCCGGTCATTTGGGGCGAGTTCGAGCGCGACTATCTCGAGGGCCGGGGGGAGTCAACCGATGCACTGACCCGGTGGCTGGCCGACAGCGGCTACCGGTCGTATGCGGTGTGGACGCGGCGCCGGGGCAGGCTGACCAGCCGGTACGGGATCAGGCTTTCCCCGGCCGCACTGGCTGGCTGGTCCGATGCCCCCGGCATGTTGCTGGTTCCCGCCGAGCGTCCCCTCGCCAAGCTCGGCCTCCCTACCGACCTGGTGGAGGTGGCGGAGCGGTGACTCTTGGTGTTCCCCGGGGGGCGGCTCCGCCCCGGGCATGGGCGTCCACCCACCGATAGATCCCCGCGTAGGCCTCCAAGGTCTGGGCCCAGCCGAACCCCCTGGCCCGTGCCAGCCCCGCGTGTCGCAAGCGGTCACGTTCCGGCGCCGAGGTCAGCACCGTGGCCAGGGCCTCGGTCAGGCCCGCCACGTCGTCCGCCGGGGCGTGCAGGGCGGCCCCTCCCGTCAGCTCCACCAGGGCGGGGCAGTCCGAGGCGACGACCGGCGTGCCGCTGGCCATCGCCTCCAGGACCGGTAGGCCGAAGCCCTCGTAGAAGGATGGGAAGACCAGCGCGTCGGAGGCGGCATAGAGGCGGGCTAGCCCGGCGTCGGTGATGATCCCCGTGTCCACCACCGCCGAGGCGACGCCAAGGCAATCGGCGAGGTCCCGTTCGCTCGGGTTCAAGGGCGCCCCCGCCCGCAGCAGGGTGGCGTCCAGCCCGCCCGCCCGAAGCGCGGCCAGGACCCGGAGGGTCGTGTTCACGTTCTTGTAGGCCCAGCCGGAGCTCACGTGGCAGACCACGTGGGACGATCCCACGCCGAATGACGACCGAAGGACCGCTTGGTCGGTCGTGCTCGGACGGAAGCAGGGATCGACGGCCATCGGCACGACCCGCACCCGGTCGGCGGGGACTGCGCACGCCGCCAGTAGCGCCTCTCGGGTGGCGGCCGAGACGCAGACCACCGCGGCGGCCCGGCGAAGATGGCGGATGGTCCAGGCAAAGCGGGCGACCCATCGGCTCCGGGGGGGTGGCAGCCGATGGTCCTTCGCCGCCTGGAGGAGGATGACGTCGTGGCAAGTCACCACGGCGCGGTCGGCGGGCAGGACCTTGATCATGTGTGCCTGGGAATGGTCGATGATGTGGAATACGTCCGCCCGTGTCCGCCACAGGGTCCAGGGATGGCCGATCCGGCGAGCGAGTACCGGAGGCGCTGCCCACCGCTGGCGAGGCGGTGGCGACGGATGGACTCCGAACCCGAGGGGCAGTCCGGTCGCCAGGGCATCGGCGAACCGGGCCATGCTCGGTCGCCACCGGTCCGTCGGTCGCACCAGCGACAGGGTCAGGCTGGGCTGGGGAGACTCGGGGCCGTGCATGTCGAGACCTAGGGCCGCACCGCGGAGGGTTCGCTGACGCCCCATGCGCCGGGGCGGGTGGTCGAATCACGACGGCACCGGTTCTCAGGCCACACCGCCCCGCGGGGGGAGTTCCCGCCCGGCGTGACCGCCACCCGCACCTGGTGGGCACCCGTCTGGTCAAGGCTGATGGTCCTGTTCGGCGCCGGGTCGCCCGAGGCCCTCCCCGGACGTCGCCCGCCAGTGGGGCCGTGGAGGCCCAGCGACCCCGGGTCGGCAGCGTCCCCGGGCCCGGTGAGGACCGCTGGAGGGATCATGACAGGCGAGTCATGCTGGCGACGGTGCACGCAACAGGAACCCGCAGTGCACCGCGGGCCCTGCTC
>DASQQH010000526.1:0-6452 GCA_035643555.1 Acidimicrobiales bacterium
GGCCCCAGCCCCCAGGGGGCACCAGGGCCTCGCACCGTTGAGGAGGTCGGCCGCCCAGATCGCCCCCCGAGGTCCGCCACCCACGGGCACGGCGGGCGGGCGCACTCATGGTCGGCTGCCCCTCGGGGGGGTCCGTCGGCATGATCACCGGTGCAGGCGCCCGTCACCGGGGCGGGGTCCACCCCGGTTCGGGTGGGGCCGCGGCCGCGGTGGGCACCCTCGGCAACCACCGCCGACGTGAGCCGGTGTGGTCCCCCCGACGCCTCCTCGCTGGGCGCCCGAGTGGGGCGTGGCCCCGTGGTGGGCGAGGCCTCCTCGGGCTCGGCACCCCTCCGCCGCCCGGCCCGGTGTTGCCAACGCTGCGCGATCCCCATGGTTGGGGGCGGCGCGGGCGCCTCGCCATACCGGCGCCCCCGCCGCCACCTATCGCAGCGGTGGGCTGGGCCGCACCATCGCGGTCACCCGACGGTCACCTTGGACCCCGCTCCTTCCTGCAAGCGCCGCCGAGGGCGCTTGCAGGGTAGGCCAGGCACCGCCGCCCTCCCCTCAGATCCCAGGCGGGGTCGCCTTGCGCAGCTCCGAAGCGGGCAACAGCGCGATCTGGTTCAGTTGACCAGCCGGGCTCACCTTGAAGGCTCCGTAAGGACCGAAGACGTTGTGGTGCTGGTTGTAGTTCAGGCTCCCACTCGCCCCCTCGTAGTTGACGTTCTTCTTGCCCGACTTGAGCAACTTCAAGCACTGGGCGTAGGAGCTGCACTTGGGACCCGGCGGATTCGTGACGTCCCGCATCACCTTGTTCACCGCAGGCCCCGATGTCGTCCCGGCTCGGTCCATCGCCAGCGCCAGGCTGACCACCGCGTCGTACGCGTAGTTGGCGTTGGCAAGAGGACTCGCCTTCTTTCCGAACTTCTGGGTGAACAGCTGGTTCCACACCTTCGCGCCGTTCCCCTTGAACGAGGTCCCGTACACCGACGTCAGGTGCTTGTGGGCGACCGGAGGGGTTATGGCCTTGATGTACTGCTTGCCTGCGGTGACATCCGTTCCGATGAACGGTATCGCCAGGTTGTCCAGCTGCTGGAAGTTCTGGAAGACCACGGCACCCGTCGGGGCGTCGGTCTGGGTGAATATCACCTGTGGATGGGCACGGATGATCTTCTTCACCTCGGACAAATAGGATGTCTGGTCCGGTGCGATGGTGATATTCGACACCACCGACCCGCCCAGCTTCTTCCAGGTCGCCATGATCGGCTTTTTGAACGTCTGGGCAGCAATGCCCGAGTAGAAGAGCAGTGCCGCTCGCTTGTAGCCCTGCTTGTGGGCGTACAGCGCCATCGCCACACCCAGCTGCGAGTCCGACGGGCTGTCCCGCCACAGGTACGGGTCCGTGTTGGTGTTGAAGCGCGTGCTGCCCCCCTGGAACTCGGTGGGGATCTTGGCCGCGGTCACGATCGGCTTCACGGCGGAGATCTCCTGGGTCTCGGGACCGATGACGCCCACGACATTGTTGCCGAGCAGCTTCCGAACCGCCGGGACGGAGTCCGCCTCGTCACATTTCGTGTCCGCGTGGTACAGCTTCAGCTTCTTACCGAGCACCCCCCCCTTCGCGTTGATGGCCTGCTCCGCCACCTGGGACCCCTGCAACATCGCCTGGCCGAGGCTCGCCAGCCGGCCTGTGAAACACGACAGCACCCCGAAAGCCACCGTCCCACCGGACCCGGAGCCTCCGCCGTTCCCCGACGCTCCTGACGAGCCACAAGCCGACAGCAGCAACGCACCCGCCAGAACAACGACCAAACCCCGCCGCCGGCCTCTGGCGGACCTCGCCCACGCTGTAGGTCCTCTAGACATCACATACCTCTCATCATCGCTAGCACCAGTCTCTGATCCTGAGCCGCCTGCCCACCCCGCACCCTGTCCCCCGGGCTGTGCCTGGTCCCCCGCCGCGGACGCGACGACCCAGCCGGTCTGTCGGACATCACGAGAGCCGCCCCACGTAGAGGTTGATGACCTCGTCATCGTGGAGCAACTGCTCGCCTGAGCCCTCCAGACTGTTCTTCCCCAGCACCAACACGTAGGCCCATTGCGCATGCCGCAGTGTCTCCCGGGTGTTCTGCTCGATGATCAGCACCGCAACATCGAGCGCCCGGACCTGTTCGATCCGTTCCCAGATGAGCCCCTGGAAGCGCGGTGAGAGTCCCGCGCTCGGCTCATCGAGGATCAACACGGCCGGGTCAACCATCAGGCCCCGGGCCATGGCCAGCATGGTCCGCTGCCCTCCGCTGAGCGTGCTCGCCCGCCGCCTGGAGGCGGCCCGAAGGTCGGGAAACAACTCGAAGAGCTGCTCGATCCTCTCCTTGACACCCGAGGATCGGACGTAGCCGCCCATGTCCAGGTTCTCGCGCACGCTCAGATCCGGGAACACGTTGGACACCTGTGGCACGTAGGCGAGCCCTCTGCGAACCAGGGCCTCGGGGGCATGCCCGGTGACGTCCCGGCCGTCCACCAGGACCCGCCCCTCCGACATCCTCACCAGGCCGGCCACGGCCTTCAGCAATGTCGATTTCCCTGCCCCGTTGGGCCCTACGATCGCCGTGATGGCGCCCCGGTGCGCCGAGATGGTCACGTCCCGCACGATCGGCTCACCGCCGTAGCCAGCGGTGAGCCCGACCACACTCAGCGCCGGCTGCTCGCCGGTGTCGCCGGCGCCAGATGACGGAGAGATACCGGTCGTTTCGTGGTTCGTCATCCTGCTGGCACGTCCCCGAGGTACGCATCGATCACCGCTGCGTTCGACCGCAGGGAGGCGAACGGCCCGGTCGCGATCGTCTGACCCTGGGCCATCACCACCACCTCATCGGTCACCCGCTCGATAAACGGAAGGTTGTGCTCGACAACGACGACCGAGGCGCCGCCGTGCACGAACTCCTTGATGGCGCTGGCCATACGTTCCCCCAGCACCGGGTTCACGCCACCCATCGGTTCGTCCAGGATGACCAGACTCGGCATCGCAACCCTGATCCTGGCGAACTCCAGAAGGCGCTTCTGGCCGCCGCTCAGATTGCCCGCACGCTCGTTCCGCAGATCGATCAGGCCGAACTCCTCCAGCACCTCCCGCGCCCTGGCCTGCTCCTCCTCGCGCGCCGCCCTGCCCCGATGTCCTGCGCCCCGGATCCCGGCCCACACGCTCTCCCCGTGCGGCTCCCACCGTGCGAGGAGCATGTTCTCGAACACCGTCAGCGCGGTCCACTCCCGAGGTGTCTGGAAGGTCCGCACCAGTCCGAGGCGTGAGATCCGGTGGGGGGGCAGCCCCTGGATCGTCTTCCCCGCGAGTCGCACGGTCCCGGAATCGGCCAACTTGAAGCCCGAGATCAGGTCGATGGCGGTGCTCTTCCCAGCCCCGTTGGGCCCGATCAGGCCGGTCACCTGCCCTTGGCCCACGCTGAACGAGCAGCCGTCCACCGCCTTCACCCCGCCGAAGTGCTTGGTGAGCCCCTCGACGGTGAGGATCGGGGCCGGCGCACCGCTGCCCCCGTCAGCCCTCCCGTTGACCTGGACAGTGCTCACCACTCTTCCCTCCCCGGTCGGAGCTGCCCCACGACCGCGGCCCGCGACGCGGCGACCCCCATGGCGGCACGGCGCAGTACCCCCGGCGCGGGCCCGGACTCCGCGCCCCGGTCGACCAGTCGCCGTTCGGGGATGAGGCCCTGGGGCCGGAACCGCAGGAACAGGATGATCACCGCGCCGATCACGATCTCCCGGATCGCCGGGGCGTAGCTCGGATGCCCCGGGATGGAGGGGAGGAACCGCGTCGATTCCTGGAACAGGACATTGACGAGCACCACGCCCAGCACCACACCCTTGTTGTTCCCCTTGCCCCCCACGAAGACGGCCGCGTACAGCACGACGGTCTCGATCGGCGTCCACGCCGAGGGATTGAACGCCGTGAGGTACGCGGCGAACAGCCCCCCGGCCAGACCGCCCAGACCGGCGCCGAGCACGTACGCTTGCAGTTTCATCCGGTAAATATCCCGGCCGAAGGCGGCTGCTGCGTGCTCGTCCTCCCGCACGGAACGCAGCGCCAGGCCGAACCGGCTCGCCGACATGCGCTCCACCAGGAGGTACACGGCCACGAACACCGCCAAGCAGAGAAACAGGAAGAAGATGCCGTAGGAATTGTAGTTCAGGCCCAGGGCGTTCCCCATGGGGTCCAGCAGGCCCGAGAGCCCATTGAACCCGTTGAACAGCGGCGTGTAGTGCCCTGCCAACACGTAGAGCACGTACACCGCGCCCAAGGTTACGATCGCAAAGTAGATCTCACGGAGGTGGCGGAGGGCGATCAGCCCCACGATGAGGCCCATGATCATCGCGGCCACGGTGCCCCCAGCCACCCCGACGGGGTACGGCAACTTGAGGCCGAGGATGTACTGCGAAGGCGGGCTCGGTGCCCCGATGGTCAGCACCATCGTCATGTAGGCACCCAGTGCGACGTAACCGTAGAACGCGAGATCGAAGTCCCCCGCCCATCCCCAGATCACATTGAGGCCCAAGGCCATCACGGCGAAGATGGCCCCCTCTGTCACGACGGAAACGAGATAATGAGTCACTCGAACGCACTCCTACGTGCCTTCGTGAACAGGCCTCGGGGACGGAAGAGGACCACCAGTGCCAGGATGGCGAACGAGAACGCCAGTTCGTAGCTGGAGCTGATGTAGCCGCCGGTGTAGGCCAGGACGATGCCCACGATCACCGCGCCGGCCATCGTGCCGAAGGCTCTGCCGAGGCCGCCGGCGACGGCCGCGGTGAGGGTGATCAGCAGATAGCTGAAGCCCGAGTACGGATTGAAGGTGCCCACGGTCTCGGCCAGGATGAACCCGGCGTAGCCGCCAACCGCGCCGGCCAGCAACCAGGTCAGGGCCGACACCCGGGGCGCCCGGATACCGGTGACGCGGGCGAGGTCTCGATTCTGGGAGACCGCGCGGAGTGCTTTGCCGAACTTGGTGTGCTGGATGATGAGGTACAGGAGGGCGCCGATACCGACCGCCGAGAGGATGATCTCCTCCTCTGTCCCGGTCCACAGGAACGGTCCCACGTGGTGTGGGGCCCCCTGGTGGATGCTGTAGGCCACGTTGGCTGCACCGAAGGCCATCACCAAAACGTTCTGGATGATGAAGGACAGCCCGAGGGTGGCGATGAAGATCACCAGGAGGTTCGTCCCCTTGGCGATGAACCGCTGGATGACTGAGAAGTTCATGACCCAGGCAATGGCGGCACCTCCGGCCGCGGCGGCCACCGCCGATATGGCCACGCTGCCTGTCATGTGAAGAGCCAGGTACGCGCAGTACGCCCCGAACGTCAGGATCCCGCCATGGGCCAGGTTGGGAACCTTGCTCACCGCGTACTCGAGGGTGAAGGCCACCGAGGACAGCGCCAGCACCGCCGCCGTCACCAGGCCGAAGCCGAGGGTCACCAGGATGCTATCCATGGGGCACTCCCGGGACGGGGCCGTGGCTGGCGTCATCGGCGCTGGGGGTGGAGCTCCGGCGCTCATCCTCCGCCACGGCCTCCCCCAAAGGAACCGGCGGCCCGGGCCGGGGCGGAATGGGGAGGTTTCCCGGTGTCACGAAGCTGCTCCCGATGTTGCGGTATCGTGCCGCCCTGCGGGCCTGCAGGGACCTGCTGCCCTCGACGGCCAGGTCTTCCAGGGTGGCAGCGAGGGTCCTCCCCATCCTGGCCAGGAACCCGGCGGCCCCTTCCGGGGAGGCGGAGGGGCCTGGCACGAGGGTGTCGACGATCCCCATCTGCGCCAGGTCCGGTGAGGAGATGTGCTGGCTGGTCGCCACCCCCGAGGCCCGGTCCTGCGTCCGGTACAGGATGCTGGAGGCTCCCTCGGGGGCGATGGGCGCCAGCCAGGCGGAGTCGGCGGCTATCACCCGATCGGCGAGGAGAAACGCCATCGCCCCCCCGCCCCCACCCTGGCCAAGCAGGACGGCGACGGTCGGCGTGCTCAAGTCGCTCAGGTCGGCGAGGGTCGCCGCAATCTCTGTGGCCAGCCCGCTCGCCTCGGCGCTGGCACTGAGCTCCGGACCGGGGGTGTCGA
Source organism: Acidimicrobiales bacterium (assembly GCA_035643555.1). Lineage (GTDB taxonomy): Bacteria > Actinomycetota > Acidimicrobiia > Acidimicrobiales > JAJPHD01 > DASQQH01. The sequence continues at coordinate 6,098 of DASQQH010000526.1, forward strand.
TCACCGAGACCACGGGCAGGCCCAGCTCCTCCGCCAGCCGCAGGAGCCGCCGGGCCTTGCGGAAGCCGGCTGGCGTCATCTTTGCCGTCGTTCCCCCTTGCCGGGCCTGCACCTGGGCGACCACGCCCACCGGACGCCCGAGCAGGAGGGCGATACCAGCCACACAGGCCAGGTCGTCGCCCCCGCCGATTCGGTCGCCACGGATCTCGGTGAGCTCGGACGTGCAGGCCGCCAGCAGCTCGGTGGCCCTCGGCCAGTTCTCCCCCCGTGTGCGTAGCACCGACTCCCACGTCCCACGCGACCCGTCCGCCTCGCGGGGCTCGATCACCGGAACGCTGGCACCGCCCCGCTCGGC